>NZ_JBMXYC010000024.1:0-14879 GCF_053996935.1 Candidatus Alkanophaga liquidiphilum | reverse complement strand
CTGCGTATGAGAAGATACAGAGCGAGACTGATGAGATACAAGATGGGGAGTGGAGCGTGACGCTCGACACGTCCGACGCCGAGCCGGGCATCTACACAGTGCAAGTAGAAGACGAGGACGGCAACATTGATGAAGCGACATTCGAACTACTGCCGCCTGGTGCGACACCGACGCCGGTAGAGGAGACGCCGACACCGACGCCAGTAGAGGAGACACCAACGCCACCGCCGGTAGAGGAGACGCCGACACCGACGCCAGTAGAGGAGACACCAACGCCTTCACCGACGCCGGGCTTCACTGCCGTCTTTACGATTGCAGGCATACTTGCAGTGGCGTATCTAATACTCAAGAGAAGGAAGTAAAACAAGTCATTAACGTGAAAATCTCCTTTAATTTTTCTTTTTTTGTTTTTCAATGCGTTGAGAATTTTTCTGATTTTTCCAAGTGTTTGAAGTTCATAATAACGACAAGTTTCCTGTGACCTTGTCTATCTTCTCGGCCTTTGCGGGTCCTATACCAAGCGCCGTGACTGTGCCTTTGGGGACTTCCGTCAGCCCAGCGTCTTGCACGAGAGCGCACGGCAAGCCGAGAGTTTCCGCCAGCCGCTTCAGCTCTAAAAGCTCCCCAAGAGTAGAAACCCTCAGCACCACTTTCTTCTGCCCGCTACGCAGCCATGCCCGTCTCGCCCGTCTCGGCGCCCGCTCGTAGCTCGAGACTGCGGCGTGTGCCGCTTGCGCCGCTAATTTTCCTTTCGAAAGCTTAAGGTCTCCTCGCATCACTATACACTGCTTGTATTCTTCTTTTGCCGTAAATTTCGCCAATTTCGTGAGCATCTTACTGAGCTATTTTAGGGAGCCGCCCCGCGGCTCATTAGCGGAAGCCCCTCCGCACAAACCACCTCGTGCACCTTTAGCTGGGGTTATGCCATAGCCAAGATTCCGCAAATATTAATTTAATGAGGAGTAGAATAAAAAGTGATGCAAAGCAGCAGCGGCAAGGACGCAGCCCTCGTAGCATTGAGTGTGCTGCTGATTTTCACCATAAGCGCATCTTTCATTTTCCTTCATGAGAAGCAAGTGACCATTGAAAATTTGGAGCGTGAGCTGGCGGCTAAGGAGCGGTTGCTGGCAACTTACGCTCATAATAAGACTTGGCTCCCGCAGTCGAGCCTGGGCGCTGCGAGCGCAAACATTGTTGCTGTGCGGAGCGTTGATAATGTCGGCGTGCTCGGCGGCGTCCGTGTAGAAGTGAAGGAAGGCAACGGCAGAACACTCGTGAACACGAACCCGTTCGTGGAGCCGGACACGCAGTATTCGATAAGAACGGCAGTGGAGGTCGCCGCACGCTTTGTCGGCGTCAATCTTTCGGAAAGGGACGTCGTCGTCTCCTTTGACATAAATGGCACGCTCATCGGTGGACCCTCGGCGGGCGCCGCCACGACGCTCGCCACGATTGCTGCACTTGAAGGCAAGGAAGTAAGATGCGATGCCGTAATCACAGGCACCATCGACGAATACGGGAACATCGGCGCCGTCGGCGGCGTCTTCGAAAAAGCGCTTGCGGCAGAACGCAATGGCATGAGTCTCTTTTTAGTGCCGGAGGGCGAGAGCGTCGTGACTACTTATGAGAGGAAAGTTGAGGAGCGGAGGATATTCGGATTTGTCATAAAAAAAGTCTACTACGTGCCGAAAGAAATAGACTTGAAGGATTATTTCGACGGCAGCATGCAGGTCGTGGAAGTCGGAAGGATAGAAGAAGCGTATAAATACATGATTGAGAGTGGGGCTGCGGAGATTTGAACTCCGGTCACCAGCGCCCCGGGCTGGTAGGATTCCAGGCTACCCTACAGCCCCCTAAGGTTAATGTGTGTCTGACTTAAATTAATGCTTGTTCTAATGACGCATGAGAGCTTAATTGATTCCGCTCTTTTTTGGAGGCAGGAAGTTAGCTGGCGAAAGCTTCTTAAATGCAGTAGCGAATCGAGGGGTGGGGGTAAGATGAAGGAGCAGGTGGAGGTAAGAGCGCTGAAAGAAGGAAGATACGTCCTTGTTGACGACGAGCCTTGCACAATCGTCAGCATGTCGACGTCCAAAACCGGGAAACACGGCGCCGCAAAGGCGACGATCGACGTCATTGGCGTCTTCGACGGGCAGAAGCGCAGAATCGTCCAGCCCGTCACCGCAAAGATCTATGTGCCCATAATCGAGCGGAAGACTGGGCAAGTGCTGTCAATATCCGGCGATATCGCTCAAGTCATGGACCTCGAAACGTATTCGACCATCGAAATTCAGATTCCCGCGGAGCTGCGGGACAAGATAGAACCCGGCAAAGAAATACCCTTTTTACATTACGAAGGGAAATACAAAATAGATATGCGTGTGTAGGGGATTTAATTGCAAGAAAAGAGATATGTGGGGAGAGTTACGCATTACTTCCCTAAGATAAGTGTGGCGGTCGTGGAGCTTGTCAGCGACCTGAAGCTGGGGGACAGGATAAAAATAGAGGGCGCCACGACAGACTTCGAGCAGGAAGTGACCTCAATGGAGATAGAAAAGCAGAAAATAGAGCATGCGAGGGCAGGGCAGTCCATAGGGCTGAAAGTCATAAACAAAGTAAGAGAAAACGACAAGATTTACGTCGTATAGGAGGGGGGCATTACTTGCCCCTGAAGGCAGCTGAAAGGATAAAAGTGGGAGAAGTGATGACCGAGGACGTGGCATACGTCAAGCTACCCGGTATGAGGGACGACGTTCTTGAGGTTCTGCGGACGAGACAGGTCTCCGGCGTCCCGGTAGTCAAGGGCGATGAGGTCGTAGGCATCGTCACGAGGCGTGACCTGTTGAAGAACCCCGAAGAGGAGCAGATTGTCTTTCTGATGCAGCGGGACCCCGTAATGATAAGCCCGGACGCAAGCATAGTCGAAGCCGCCCGTTTACTCGTCAAGCACGGCATCTGCAGGCTGCCCGTCGTCGTGGGCAAGAAGCTCGTTGGCATCATCACCGTCGCTGACATCATCCGAGAAATCGCAAAACTCGGCATCGAAAAGCCTATTGAGAAATACGTGCGACGGGAGTTCCTCGCGCTCTGGGACGAGACGCCGCTTCCCGTCGCCGGACGCATCATGGAGCTCGCAGACGTCAGGGCGGCGCCCGTCCTCGACGCCGAGCTCAAGCTCGTTGGCATCGTCACCGATCAAGACTTGATAAACGCAGCGGTCGTGGAGCACAGCACCGAGAGCGCCGACATGTCGCTCGCTCACGACGAAGACGAGTGGACATGGGAAGGCATGCGGGGCACCATGCGGATTTATTACAGCGTCTCAAAGATAAAACTGCCGAACAAGCTGATCAAAGAGGTGATGGTAAAAGACGTCGTCACTGCAACGAAAAGCTCTACGGTCAGCGACTGTGCGCACAAAATGAGTGCGAACGATTTCAACCAACTGCCTGTGGTTTCCTCACGGATGAAGCTTATCGGAATTCTTCTGGATAGGGACCTTCTTAAAGTCCTGACCTAACATGTCGAAAAAAGAAGAAGACGTTATGGAACTCGCAAGACGCCGTGGCTTCATTTGGGCAGCATTTGAGATCTACGGCGGCGCCTCCGGTTTCTTTGATTATGGCCCGCTCGGCACAGCGCTCAAAAAGAAAATAGAGACGCTCTGGCGGGAGTTCTACACGCTCGGCGAGGGCTTTTATGAGATAGAGACGACGACGCTCGGCATACGCCCCATCTTCGAAGCCTCTGGACACCTTGAGTGCTTCATGGACAAGATGGTGGAATGCAAGAGCTGTAGAGGGCTTTTTCGTGCCGACCACGTCGGCGAGCGCTGCCCGGACTGCGGCGGCGAGCTCTCAGGACCCCAGGACTTTAACCTTATGTTTAAGACGAGAATAGGCGCCGTCTCCGACGACAAGGCAAGAAGTGAGGCATTCTTGCGACCCGAAACCGCTCAAGGCATGTTCGTGAACTTTCCCCGTCTCCTTAGATTCCACAGGAACAAACTGCCCTTTGGGATCATTCAGGTAGGACGAGCTTACCGCAACGAAATCTCACCGAGACAAGGCATCATCCGCCTTCGGGAATTCACGCTCGCTGAGGCTGAAGTCTTCGTGCTGCCGCACGAGAAGAGCAAACACCCAAGGTTCCACGAGGTCGAAAGCGTTACCATGCGCCTCAAGCCGAATTACATGGACGAAGAGCTTGAGACGACGGTGAAAGACGCCGTTGAGAGAAAAATAATAACACACGAGTATCTGGGCTACCACATGGCAAGGGTGCAGCAGTTTTTGGAGAAAATAGGCATACCGCTGGCGAAGCTGCGGTTCAGACAGCACGAACGTGACGAGATGGCGCACTACGCTGAGGACTGCTGGGACGCAGAATTCCTGAGCGAGCGGTTCGGTTGGGTAGAAATCGTTGGCGTTGCAGACCGCGGCGACTACGACTTGCGTGCGCATTCGCTAAAGGCGAAAGCCGACATGAGCATCCCAGTAACAGCGAGCAAGTCGGAAAAAATGGAGGAGGAAGGCAGGAGTCTGAGCGTTTTCCCACACGTCATAGAACCGTCTTACGGAATCGATAGGATAATCTACGCACTCCTTGAAAGCTCGTTCCACAAGGAAGAGGTGCGTGGCGAGGTGCGGCGTGTCCTCCGTCTTAAAACGCATGTTGCTCCCGTGGAGGTTGCGGTGCTTCCGCTGCTTAACAGAGAACCGCTCGTGAACAAAGCACGTGAGGTCTTCCAGATGCTGCGCCGCCACCGCATTTTCGCAGAATTCGACGCCTCCGGGAGCATAGGGCGGAGATACCGCCGCCAAGACGAGATAGGGACGCCGTTCTGCATCACGATAGACTACGAGACGCTCGAGAACGACACCGTGACTATCAGAGATAGGGACTCGATGGAGCAGGTCAGAGTCAGCATTTCGGAGCTGCCTGCGAAGTTAAGCTGCGTCTGCGAGAGCATATTTGCATAGGAACTCGCAGCAGCGGACGCTCGAGCTCGCAGCAGAACGACTGCTGACGGGGGGCATTGAATTACCTGGGGAGGATGAGAGTGAGAATTGCTGTTACTGGACGTCCTGGAATTGGAAAATCTACGGTGATTCGGAAAGTAGTGGCACGGCTGAAAGCCGAAGGCGTCAGCGTTGGCGGGATGCTCTCCTCTAACATAAGGAAGGGAGGGCGGCGGGTCGGCTTTGAGATTCTTGACGTCGCAAGCGGGCGGCGGGGCGTCCTCGCCTACATCGGACTTGAGGGTCCTCGTATCGGGAAATATGGGGTCAATATGCAGGATTTGGAGGGGATTGGCGTCACTGCGATAAGAAACGCAACGCAGTTCGCAGACGTCGTAGTGATAGACGAGATTGCACCGATGGAGATGAAGTCCGAGAAGTTTGCTGCCGCCGTCGAGGGAGCTTTGATCAGCAAGAAGCACATGTTCGTCTCCGTCCATCACAACCTCAGACACGAGCTTGCGATGCGAGTGAAAGAAGAATTCGAGCTTTTTGAGGTAACAATCATGAATAGAGAGGGGCTTCCGGAGCTTATTTCTGAGAAATATTTGCGTGCGCTTAGGGCGTAGCGCCGAAATGCAAGTAGCCTCTTAGCTTTATTTCCTCTCTTCTGCCGTTCCTTATGTAAATTCCTTCGTTCAAGCGTTTCACTTTGCCTATTACGCTTATTTTTGTTCCTATTGCCTTTCTAACCTCTTTAAGAGCGTCCATGCCGTCACGACGCACAGTGAAAAGCAATTCATAGTCGCCGCCACAGTATAAAGCAAGCTCCAAAGCTTTTTCGCCGAGAACTTCCCTTAGCTCCTTCAGTACAGGAATCCTCTCCGCATGAATCTCGAAGCCGACGCTGCTGCTCCTCGAAAGCTCGTGTAGGGATTTCGCAAGTCCGTCGCTCACGTCCATCATCGAAGTTACCACGCCCGTCTCTGCAAGCGCAATCCCTTCCTTAACCCTTGGCACGGGCTCTAAAAGGGCTTTTTTCGCGACCTTCTCAACGCTCTGCGGCAGTGAAGACATAACAATGCCTTTTAGCAATTCTAAGCCGAGTGCAGCATTTCCGAGGTTGCCGGTGACGCAAACGAGGTCGTCGACGCTCGCCCCGCTCCTTTTTACTAACTTGCGCTTATCGACGACCCCCAGGCAAGTTCCGACGAGCGTGAGTTCATCACTCCTCACAACGTCGCCGCCCACCACGAAAACATCAAACCGCTCCGCACAACTCTCCATGCCTCCCGCAATTTCCTCCACGAACGAGCCTTCAGTGTTTGGAGGAATACCCATAGCAACCGTGAACGCAAACGGACGGGCGCCCATGGCGGCGATGTCGCTTAAATTTGCGGCGACTACGCTCCAGCCCATCTGGAACGGCGTCATACCCTCCGGGAAGTGCGTTGAAGCCCGCATCCCGTCGGTCGTCACGACGAGGTATTTTCTGAGAAGCTCGCCGCACTCAAGCACCGCACAATCGTCGTCCCCGGCGCCTAAAACCACCGGGGGGTAACGGCGTCTGAACTTGCGTGCAATTTTTTTGATGAGTTCCAACTCGCCTACTTCCTCGACCTTCATTCTTGACTCAACTATCCTTTTTCTTCCTTCTTTTTAGGAGTTAAGATTTGAGAGAGCCAATATGGTAGGTGACTAAAATGAAAAGGTAGAAGCATTGGGAGTCATAAGCAAAAACGAGGGCGATGTATGAAATAGTCAGGAAGAAGGAATTAGCGCCAAACATTAAGCAGCTTGAGGTTTTTGCGCCGCTGGTGGCGAGGCGGGCAAGAGTGGGGCAGTTCGTCATTTTGAGGGTTGACGAGCGTGGTGAGCGTATCCCTCTAACAATTGTCGCTGCTGACTCTGAGAAAGGCACCGTGACGATAATTTTCCGAGAGGTTGGGAGGACAACGAAGAAACTCGGTAGGCTGCGAGAGGGCGATTACATCCTTGACTTCGTCGGTCCTTTAGGCGTGCCTGCGAGCATTAAAAAATACGGGTGCGTGGTGTGCATCGGCGGCGGCGTCGGAGTCGCACCCATATACCCAAGAGCGAGCGCGTTGAAAGCCGCCGGGAATTATGTGATTTCGATAATCGGAGCACGGACTAAAGGCTTGCTTATTTTGGAGGAAGAGATGCGGGAGGTGAGCGATGAGCTTTACGTGACGACGGACGACGGCTCTAAGGGGCGTAAGGGCTTCGTCAGCGATGTTTTGCGGGACCTGCTTGAAACTGCAGCGGCGGGACGGCGTCAGAGAATAGACCTCGTAGTGGCAGCCGGACCTGTGGTAATGATGAAGGTCGTTGCTGGCGTCACACGAGACTACGGGGTGAAGTCGATAGTGAGTTTGAACCCGATAATGGTCGATGGGACGGGGATGTGCGGCTCCTGTCGTGTGACGGTCGGCGGCGAGATTAAGTTCGCCTGTGTCCACGGTCCGGAATTCGATGCGCACTTCGTCGATTTCGACGAACTCCTCGCACGCAACGCAAGATATCTGGAAGAGGAACGGCTGGCGCTGAAGCTGTTTGAAAAAGAGACTGGACGGGGTGAGTGAATGCAGGCAAAGGCGAAAGAAGAGGTCAGAAAGACAAAATACCCAATGCCAGAGCAGGACCCGAGGGAACGAATAAAAAATTTTGAGGAGGTTGCTCTCGGCTACGACGAGGAGACTGCGGTGAAAGAGGCGGAGCGTTGCCTGCAGTGCGAACGTCCGGGGTGCGTACAAGGCTGTCCGGTCGGCATTGATATTCCTGCATTCATAAAGGCGATACAGGAGCGAGATTTCGATGGGGGTATAAAAATAATAAGAGAGAAGAACGGTCTGCCTGCAGTCTGCGGACGTGTCTGCCCTTATGAGAACCAATGTGAGGGGCTCTGCTGGCTAAGAGTCGGATGCTCGAGATTTATGAGGGAGGAGGCGAGACGTAAGCTCGAAGAATATTTGGAAAGGCATGGACTGGTCAAATACAGGAGAGAAGCCGTGGCGATAGGAAGACTGGAGCGGTTCTTAGCCGACTATGAGATGAAGAAGAGGAAAAAGGAGGGGCATGCCGCTAAGCGTGGCGCTGGCGTTGGCGGCAAGCGAGAGCGACTGCGGCGTGTAGCTGTAGTCGGTTCAGGACCGGCAGGGCTGACGTGTGCCGCCGAACTTTCTAAGCTCGGTTATGAGGTCGTGGTCTTTGAAGCATTGCACGAACCCGGCGGCGTCCTAATTTACGGTATTCCGGAGTTCAGACTGCCAAAACGCATCGTCAGAGCTGAGGTCGAGCGGCTGGAGGAGCTGGGCGTGAGAATAGTAACAAACGTCGTCGTCGGCAAAACGATTACCGTCGAGGAGCTTTTGGAAAGTTTCGGAGCGGTCTTCATAGGCACGGGTGCCGGGCTTCCCTCCTTCATGGCCATACCGGGCGAAAATCTCAACGGCATCTACTCCGCAAACGAGTTCCTCACAAGAATAAACCTGATGAAGGCTTACAAGTTCCCAGAATACGATACGCCAATACGTATAGGGAAGAGGGTTGCGACCATAGGCGGCGGGAACGTGGCTATGGACTGTGCACGCTGCGCCCTCAGACTCGGCGCCGAAGAGTCCATAATCGTGTATCGGCGGACGGAGGCAGAGATGCCGGCTCGTGCCGAAGAGATAGAGCATGCTAAGGAGGAGGGCGTGAAATTCATGCTGCTCACCGTCCCCAGGAGGTATATAGGAGACGAGCGCGGCTGGGTGCGGCAGATGGAGTGCGTGCGCATGCGTCTCGGCGAGCCTGACGCTTCGGGGCGGCGCCGCCCCATCCCCATCGAAGGCTCAGAGTTCATGATGGACGTGGACACCGTCATCGTGGCGATAGGGCAAAGACCAAACATGCCGAGCGTTAAGGGCTTGGCGGTGACGAAACGCAGCACCATCATCGTTGACGATGAGGGGAAAACTTCCGTGGAGGGCGTTTTTGCGGGCGGAGACATCACTACCGGCGCTGCCACCGTGATTTCAGCGATGAGCGCCGGCAAGAAGGCAGCATTCGCCATCCACAAGTATCTTACAAGCCTTACAAGCCGCCAAGACTACCATTAACTTTTTATATGAAAGTAGGCGTTGTGGAGTGTGGAGCGATAAGCACTGAGATAAGCAAAAGAATCATCTAAAATGAACGAAGCTTTCCATCTTGTTCAATTCCATGAGATTATAGGCTGTCGCCCGCATCCTAAACGTTGTTTTTCAACACCTATCTTATATTTTACAACGATTCTCCTATGATAAACGTTATAAAAGTTCATTGTTGCCCGTCCACAGCTGTATCTTCACTTGCTTTTAGTATAGTATCCATCAAAATGGTAAACTTTTATTTTAAAGTATTCAAATACCTATCTTGTCATATATTTTATCCATGACAATCCAGGTCTCATTTAAAAACCATCTTTTTTAAACCCAGGATTTTAATTCTTTTCAAGGTTAGAATACACTTTTAACAGAAATTCTCTCTATAAAACTTTCAAAACCAACGAATTCCTAACCCCGATTCTATCTTCTGTATCCTAACACATTTAAGTTTTCATCAATCAATATACTATTCTTATATTCGTTTTTGTAATACGCACCCCCGGGGGAGGATGCTCAAACTCTGTCTGCGTATATGTTTCAAACACAAAGATGGTCTTATGAGCAGTTTTTCCTTTGTATTTTATTTTGTTTATTTTTTCAATTTCAAACCTTGTAAGGGTCGCACTACCTAAATGTCCGCTCCTCCGCTTGATCCCCGAATCTGTGATATTTTTAATCTCTCTTATAACAATCCCCAAATTTTTGTTTCATCAATCATAACCAATCGCTTTTCACAAAATATTCAGCCAATTTGTCTCTAGTTTTCAGATATAAATAAGCAGTTGAATTATAAATGTTTCCATGTAGCACTGCAACCACATTGTATTTCTCCATAATTTCATTTAATATTTTTTCTGAAAAACTTTCCTTGGAGTCTATCCGGATAAAATTATTCTTCTTCCTCGCTGAAAAAGCCCCTGGGAAGTCCTTTTTTAAATCTTTTTCACCTCCAAAAATCCTTTTACTTGCCTCCCAAAAACTCTTATCAATCTCTTCCCCACAGGGATGCATAATCACACAGTTTTTATCAACATAAATAATGTCCGCCGCTGGAGGGGTCCCTCGTATATGGGTATATTCATGGGTTATTATGGGCACTAACGGAAGTGCATACAAGTATCCTCGCTCATTAACCTGCAGGCATTTCCCATGAACAATACCAGTGTTCCACATCAGAGGATTAAGAGCATAATACTGACCATCTTTGATTATTTTTAACTGCACGTCAAGCTCTGCAAATCTTTTAACAAGTTCCTTCAATGCTTTATAGAGGTTTCTTTGTCTTTCCTCCTCCCTCAGAACCCCCTCCTTAACTTCCTTATCTCTTAAATTTATTCCTCCTTTCATCGACTGAAAATAACTCCTGTAACACTCTAACGCTTTTTTCATGATTCTTTCAGAGACATCCTCCTCATCGTTAAACACTTTTTCTGAGATCTCGGCAAAAACATCTCGCATGCATTTTTTAAAATCGTCTCTACAATCTGAAACATAATCCCCTGTGTTTTTAGGGGAATTAAAAAACTGCTCCTCATAACCGGGAACCATTCTTTTCATACTATCCTATCCGATATTTCTTCAAATAACTTTTCTTTCATTGTTATAACATGTTTTTAAACCTGCAATTTGTCTGGTGCTACCTTATTAACCGCAAGATAAGCGAAATTTCGGAGCGTTAGCGGCGAAATTTTGTTTATCGTTCCGGGGATATGTGAAGTTTGCCGAAGTCAAATTTGGGCTCTGTAAGAGTTACATATCCATCTGTTAGGCGAAGTGCAATTAAACTTTATCTTCATCCTTAAAATCACCCCGACCAGTATGTACAATTACTTCTGCAATTCGGGCCTCCTTTAGTTTTTTTATGTCCTCTACAGGAATTTTAAGTCTTTCTCCACCAAGAGAAGTTGTCTCCACATAGCTGCTAATTTTTGATCTCCCTGACCATACAAGTTTGCTCTTGTTTTTCGTGTAGAGGTTAACGGTAACTTCTATAGGTATGTTTTCAAATAGCAAAAACCTATCTTTTTCATCAAAGAATTTAATGTCTACTTCAACACCTTTAAATTTTGGATATGAAGCGAATGAGATTTTCTTCCTGTCATGTCTCCGAGAGAAAGAGTATACGTTCTCCCCTTTTGTGATCTGAAATTTTGTTTTCATCATCATGGTTTATTATCCAGAAGTCTCTTTCGCTTGAGATAAATGCGATCTCTTTGCCGTCTGGGCTCTAATCAAAAGCTTCTACATCTTCCGTTATTAGTTGTTTCTCATTGCTTCCACAGTAAGCATAGAACTATTTGTAACTTCTCCCGCTTCCACAGTGATGTAGAACCATCCTTCCCTATCTAATGCATGTTTTCTAAAGAGACGTACACATCCATCATAATCCACTTCCAATACTCCATCAATTGATGGTCCACTTAGCGCTCTACGCCAATCATCAGGTTCAAGTAAATCATCCGTAACTCTTTTTAGAGATGGATAGTATTTTAATTCCATTTTTGATCCCGAAGAATAATAGTCCGCTCTTCCTATACACCGTGGACGCGTAGCCTTAATTCTGATACCTATTATTTGGTTTTTATCCATGTAAATGACTTTTGATGCTGAGACATTACCACTCCAGTTATAATGGGGTTTAAAGTGAAGTTTAACCGTCACGTTGATGTATCCTGCCTCTCCCTCGTTTCTGATCACTAACTTGGGGAAGTAGTAATGTTTATATGAGGTGCAAAGTTCACTCAAGGCAAATGGAACTGTATCGATTCGTGGTTTCGGTGCAGAAGAAGAGAATGGAAATATATCTTTTAAATAAGCATTTGGAGACTCACTTGGCTTTTTTCTCTCTGCTTCTGAGTTTGTTGGAGAAATGGAAGGCGGCATGATCTTTTCAACACATCCACTAAGTAAAATCGCCACAATTACCACGGCTGTTAGAATTGCTCCAATGGCAAATGCCTTCCTTAGCATATTTTCACCTCCTTTGCATTTCGCCTAACGGTTTGCGGAGATACGAAGTTCGGCTTTGCCGAATTTAGGCGGAGCGAAGCGTAGTCTTTTACACCGTGTCATACGCTGTTGGTCGCTTATCATTTTAAATTTTTTGACTTGATCTTTTCTAAAGCTTCTTTCGCAGCTTCCCGTACCGCAGGGTTAGGATCGTGCTGAATTGCATAGCGTAAAGGTTCAATAGCTTTTGGATCGCCGTGCAAGCCCAAATCTATTGCTGCTCCCATTCGCACAAAGGGATTCCTATCATTTTGGAGTGCGTGGATTAATTGTTCAACGGTCTTGAATTTACCCTCGGCAAACCTGCCAAGTCCCTCTCGAACATACTTAATTCCCATTATCTTTATTCCCAATTCCCATTATCTTTATTATCTTTTCTAGAGTTTCTACTGCTTCCCATCGAAGTATCGTTATTCCCGTTATCTTTTGTAGAGCTTCTGCTGCTTCCCATCGAACGGCCTCCCGCAAAGGATCGACAGGATACCAATATGTTTTGTCCTTCAAGGTCTGAATGAGAGGCTCTACCGCTCTCTTATCTCCTATCTCTCCAAGAGCACTTGCTGCTCCCAATTGAACAAACTCATCTTCATCCTTCAAGGCCTGAATGAGAGGTTCTACTGCCGGTTCTCCCAACTTTGGTAATTCACTCCATTTTCGCTGTGCGATTAGGTAATAAACCTTCTCCGTATCATCTCCAGGCTTCCAGCCCATTTTGCCAAGAGCCTCTGCTGCTCTCTCTCGAACATACCATTTGTCCTTTAAGGCCCGAATGAGAGGCTCTACCGCTCTTTCATCTCCTATCTCTCCAAGAGCCCATGCTGCTTTCTTTCGAACATCACTATTTTTGTCCTTCAAGGCCTGAATGAGAGGTTCTACTGCTCTTTTATCTCCTATCTTTCCAAGAGCCCCTGCTGCTTCCTCTCGAACAAACCCATCTTCATCCTTCAAAGCCTGAATGAGAGGCTCTACCGCTCTCTTATCTCCTATCTCTCCAAGAGCCTTTGCTGCTTCCCTTCGAACATGCCTATCTTTGTCCTTCAAAGCTTGAATGAGAGGCTCTACTGCCGGTTCTCCTATCTTCCCAAGAGCCTCTGCTGCTCCCCATCGAACACCACTATCTTCGTCCTTCAAGGTCTGAATGAGAGATTCTACTGCCGGTTCTCCTATCCTTCCAAGAGCCTCTGCTGCTTCACTTCGAACATCTCTATCTTCATCCTTCAAGGCCTGAACGAGAGGCTCTACTGCTCTTTTATCTCCTATCTTCCCAAGAGCCTCTGCTGCTTCACTTCGAACATCTCTATCTTCATCCTTCAAGGCCTGAATGAGTGGCTCTACTGCCGTTTCTCCTAATTCTGGTAATTCACTCCATTCTCGCTTTGCGATCAGGTAATAAACCTTCTCCGTATCATCTCCAGGCTCCCAGCCCATTTTGTCAAGAGCCTCTGCTGCTTTACTTCGAACACCCCAATATTCATCCTTCAAAGCCTGAACGAGAGGTTCTACTGCTCTTTTATCTCCTATCTCTCCAAGAGCCTCTGCTGCTTCCTCTCGAACATACCGATATTTATGTCGTAAAGCTTTTATCAATCCTTTAACGTTCTTCTTCTCTTGCAGCCTTTCCACATTCGGCTTGAACAACCCATCAAATATTCCCATCTTCACACCTCCTAAGTCTTAGTGCGACCAATTGTGTATAACGTCCGGCGGGTATGCGAAGCCCGTAAGGGTTTGGGTGAGCGAAGCGAACCGCATACCCGCTGTTAGGCGACGTTGCCATTAAAACTTCTACCATCGGCATCTCTGGTGATCTTGGATTTGGAATGACCTTCCTTGTGCTTGGGTCAACTATGAGGTCTAACTGCTCAAGTATTATTTGTCCTACGAGAGGTTGGGCGCCTTCGGGCTCTGCCAGAACGTTAAATTCGCCCGCCCTACCGCACATTTCCACAGTTACAATGCCATAAATCGATTTGATTTCCGTTTTGTTGTTCGCATATCTTACTTTTACTTCTCTCATCTTTTTTAAACGGAGTTCGTCGATGACATTTTGAGGTAAAACAAGCATAGTTGCTCCTGTATCAATAACAGCCTCGATCTCGATTGCTCTTTCCGGCTCAAAGACATTTATGACCTTTATTTTCTCAACCACTTTTCCCATTCCAATTCCCCCTTTCACTAATCGTTACTATAATACCCAAGCATCTTTTTAAACCCTTTTGCAATGTCGCCTAATGTTTTGCGGGCATGCAAAGTTGCCCGATTGAGCAATTTGAGTGAGCGAAGTGAGCATAAGCGAGCGGAGAGTCGGGCGATGCGGCATCATTTTGTTAACTCCTTCAATTTCTTTAAGGTTCTGTATTCCTCTTTTGTTTCTTTCCATTCTTTAATTATATGCTCGATTTTTTCCTTCAATTCTTCAGAAGACATATATTTTGCCTCATCACAATTGACATTTTTTGATGAAAAGAATTTGTAAATTTCCTTCAATGGATTTTCCTGCCGAAATTCTATAACTTTTGCTCCTATTTTCTCAAATTCTTTTATCATCATTTCCGTTAATCTATCAATCAAAAATAGATCAACTTTCCTAGCTAATGCTTCATCTCCAATCTCTGGATTCCCTATTCCCAATAATTTTAATTCAATGATTATAGGTTCTTTATTTCTGTTGAATACAATAGCATCAATTTCTCTGTTTTCAACCAACCCTTTCTTTTTCATCTCATCAAAATTAAGATTTAATCATCCTCTGAATCCCAAGAAT
>NZ_JBMXYC010000023.1:0-25012 GCF_053996935.1 Candidatus Alkanophaga liquidiphilum | reverse complement strand
CTGAGAACGCGGGGAGAACCTTAGAAAGCGCTTCGATGAGCGTAATCTTCAGTTTACCACCGTATTTATCTACAAGTTCCCCGACAAGTTCGACACCCGTCAGGCCAGCACCTACGACCGCTATCCTGTCTTTACCAGAACTTACAAGTCTTTCAAGTGCTTCCTTTGCTTCCAGCGCCCCTTCAAGTGTATTTATCGAGTATGAGTGTTCTTCTGCTCCAGGAATACAGACATCTGACTGTACAGCGCCCACCGTGATAGCAAGAAAATCATATGGTACCTCTTCACGCTCAGTCTTCACAACTTTAGACTTGAAATCCACAGAAAGAGCGGCTTCGTTGATGAACTTCGCATCGTGCTTCCTTGCAAATGATGATAAATCACCAGTTATCTCGTCAGGAGTGACTTTTTCCGAGATGATCTCGGGAAAAAGGCTTTGATTCTGCATCCGCGCTCTGGGATCTATCATCGTAATTTCGGCATCCTTCATCCCTTTTCTCACGCCTTCAACAACCTCTATTCCTGCAAATCCGCAGCCAATAACAACGAGTTTCATAACGATCCACCTCCTACCACACTGCTAACAGTTTTTTTACATTAGTTTTTATCCTTTGAATTCTATGTTTCCGAATGGGCATGCAATCATGCAGGACTTGCAACCAACGCGCAGCATTTCGTTCCTGTAAACCACAGAACCCCTTCTCTCAAGGGCATTTGTCGGACAAACTTCCACACATGGGCTCTTCTCGCAGTGCTTGCACTCCAGATTTAGCGGAAACGTCTCGTAAACCTCTATTTTTACTCTTTTCTCCCTATTCTGCCTTGCACATGCTACCTCGCAGCTCCGACACTCTATGCAGAGGTCCAAATCAAAATAAAGCTCCGGCATGTTACACCCTCTCCAACGAGGCTACGCACGTCTTGTAATCTGAAGCGAATAAAATATTTTTCGGAATTTCTCGGCGGACCACCACCGGTGCCACCAACTCCTCAGCGTCGGTTTTGAGTCTTGCGGCGTCACCATCACTCAGCCCCAACGTAGCTGCATCTTCAGGATTTATTTCAATCCAACGCCACGGTTTTCCTGTTACCTCCCAAAAACGCTCCGCCACGAGCGCCCACTCAGGGTTAAACGTTCGGCGCTCGGTTATTACCAAAAACTTTCCCTCCGGTCTCGGTAGCTCGAAACGCACGTCGAACGGCAGTAGCCTCGCAAAGCGGTCGGTGGTCTCGAAACCACTTTCGTAGAGGCGCTTGCCGCCCCAGCGAACGCCGCCCTCAAGTGCGTCCTCAACAATCCCTCCGTAGGCTTTCACTGCCGCCGCAACTTCCGGCCAGCCCTCAAACCCCAACTCCACACCCAACCTCGCTGCAAGTTCTGCTAAAATTTCAGCCTCGGCTCTTGCGCCTCTCGGCGGCTCCACAGCTTTCCGCAGCCTCTGAATGAACCTATCAGTGCTCGTGAACGTCCCCTCCTTCTCGGCGAAGCACGCTCCTGGCAGTATGACATCCGCTTTTTCATCGCCTCGCAAAAACGTCTGCGTCGTCGCTATGAACTCCACACCGTCCAAATTAACATACGGCGGCATGCCTCCTAACGCAACTACGACCTTCGCATTGCCGTTGAACTCCTCCTCAAGAACGTCCTTAGCGCCTTGGATGTTCGGAACGCCCTCCACGACGCACAACCCCACCTTTGTAGCGTTCAGCAGCAACACGAGGTCCGCCAACGCCTTTACGATTTCCCTTGCGTTCTCCTCAAAGATAGCAGTGGTGTAAATGATGCACGGCTTAGATGCTTTCGCAAGCGTGCTTGCCGCTTGCGCTATGAGCGTCGGGCTTACGCCCGCCATTTCTGAAATCTCTTGGGGACTTTTCTCGTCCAGAAGACTTTTAAGCTCGTCGAAGCCCTTAGTCTGTTTTTCCACGAACTCCTTGTCGTAGGCTTCGCTTTCCACGATGCTTTTTATGATACCAAGGAGCAGTGCCGCGACGCCCCCTGGCTTACATTGTAGGAATAAGTTTGAGAACCATGCTGTCTTACCGGGGCGCGTGCCCACGGCGGTTACCCAAGCGCTGCTGTCAAACTTTGCCTTAAGCATGTATCTCGCAGCTAATGGGTTCTGTTCAATTGGTTCACCGACGATGAATAGGTGATCTGCGTCCTTCACCTCTGTAAGCGGGGTGATGGAAGCGTCGTAGCCAAATATATCTTTAAGCCCGGAGGCGGCACTTGGCGGCGTTGCTGCACGGACGTGAAGGGCGGCGGCGAGCTTCATTATCAAATAATTCTCCTCGTTCGTGCAGAATCCTGAGGAGAGGAAAACGACGGCATCGCCACCAAATTCCTTCGTCGCCGTTTTTATCCTACTGGCTACAATCCCAAGGGCTTCACCCCAAGAAGCTTTTTTGTAGGAGTCGCCCTCACGCACTAAGGGCGTTGTGAGCCTGCGCTCATGGTGAATTATCTCGTGGACGAGATTGCCCTGCGGACAAAGGGCGCCCTCATTAAACGGATGTTCTTTCCAATAATCCAACCCCACAACTTCCCGCTCTTTGACCAAGAGCAGCCCGCAGCCGAGCGCGCACATCGGACATACTGTTTTTATCTTTTCGATGGGCATGCTTCCACCTCAGAACGGATTTGGTATGTCCTTTATCATGTCGTATGTGAAGACGGCGCCATCCCTACAGACATAATACTTGCCGATGTTACAATGCCCGCACTTGCCTATGCCGCATTTCATCATCCTTTCTAACGACAGGTGGATATTTTCAGGCGCAAAACCGAGTTCGAGGAGTTTCTGCGTCACGAACTTTATCATTATCGGCGGACCGCAGACGAACGCCATGTTGTCCTTTGGGTCCACCTTAACGACATCGAAAAGCGAAGTCACGACACCCACATGTCCCTTCCAAGTTTCGTCAGCGAAATCTACTGTTAGGTATACCTCCACATGCTTCTTGAACTCATCCCACAGGTCTTTGTAAACTATGAGTCTTGGCTCTCTCGCACCATACAGCACCTTTATGTTGTTGTATTTCTCACGCTCGTGGATTAAAGCATAAATGAGGGAGCGGAGCGGAGCAATACCTATCCCGCCACCGACAATCGTGATGTTCTTGCCCTCACATTTCTCAAGCGGGAAATGCGTGCCGTAGGGCCCTCTTATGCCGACGATGTCGCCCTCTTTTTTCTGGTGAATGGCGGCGGTGACGCTGCCGACACGCATAATGCTAACTTCGAACTTTTCGGTGTCGAAGGGCGACGAGGAGAGCGTGAATGGCGCCTCGCCCATGCCGAACACAGAAACCTCGACGAACTGTCCTGCTTTGAAATTAAACTCGCCGTTCTTCAATTTGAACGTGAACGTCTTCACGTCGGGACTTTCTTCCTTAACCTTCAGTATTTCAGCGAGCTTTGGTATGTAAGGGTTCCCACCTCCAACAGCCGCTACCGCCACGCTTACCACCTACTTCATTATGCCCATAACATCCCTAATGTCAATCCTCGCCAAACAGGCGTTACGCAACGCCCGCAGCCCACGCACGCCGCCTCATTGTATTTCTCCACAAAATACACGAGTTTATGGAAAAACCTTTGCTTAAGCCTCTAGGCGAGCGCCGCCCTCGGATTCACACCCGCCGCCACCCGTTGGAAGGCTTCTGAGAGGCAGGGGTCCCAAATGCGAACTCTCCGCCAAGTCTCATCTTCTGGCTCCTCGAAGACGTAGAAGCAATAGCACGTCGGGCATGAGTAAATACAGCCGAAACACTCCACGCACATCCCCGCTAAGCCCTCAAAATACTCGTCTTCCAGCAAACTCACGTCCTCTTTTATCTTAGCCGCACTCTTGACTACATATTTCTCCTCAAGCCTCTTGGTCACATCCTCTCTTTTCTTCTGCCGCTCTTCGAGTTGCGAGCTTGAGGCGTCCTCCGTAAATTCTTCGAGGAGCGTCAGCAGCTCCCTACCACGCTCACTTCCCGCCTCCAGTAAATACCCGCCATCCACTCTGCTCATGTTCAGGTCGAAGCCACCTTCGGCATAAGGTTTCAGACCGAGAGCTACGCAGAAGCAGGAATCTGAAGGCTCTGCGCAGTCTAACGAAATTATCGTGACGTTCTCCCTTTTGGCTTTGTAGTATGCATCGGCAGGCTCTTCTAAGAGAACTTTGTCCAACATCTCCAAGGCTTTCAGGTCGCACGCCCGCAACCCTAAAAGCAAAACACCCTCCAACTCCTCGAGAGACACTTTTATTTCAACGTCACCACGCAAAAAATATTCAAACATCTTTTCCCTAGGTGGCAAAAACAAGAACTTCGGCGGCGGACCCGCTCGCCTTTCTATGCCTACTTCGTCTAACATATCCTCAGTGAGCACCCGTAAGCGCCGCCTATCGGACACACGACAACGTATTTCTGCATAAGTGCTCTTAACGCATCTTTCATCTTCTCTTCCCTGACGAAAACACATCTCTCTGCCATTCCTGTAAGTGCCACGATTCCAGCCCGATATAAAATTTTCTATTTTTATCGGGGGCATCAAGAAAAGCTCGGTATGTTATGGTGGGCAAGGTGGCACGCTCCCCTCATGGTTTTGAGCTTTGATGCCGCTTCTTAATCGCTCACGGCCCGCAAAAAACGTTGCTCCATAGTGTTCCATTTCGCACGGTTTATCATACGCGGTAAGACCTCGAATTTCGCCGGATGCATGTTTTTAGCTTCAATAGCACGCCCGCTCTATACCCCAAGGCTTCCTCCGTTCCGCAGCTTGACATTTGAGCTCGAAGGCGTGGGCGTGGTGTCTGACATCCTACGAAAGCATGCTGACAATCCTTGCTTAAAACTTTAAAAGTTAAAAGGCTGTTCTTCGGTAATTCTACAGCACATCCTTAGGCATCCGCAGGGACCCTTTATTCACCTCCTACCGATTTGAAACGTGCCCCTTGATATATCTCCGCACTCGACCTCTGTGGGCGTGACCCCGGCCGCTGCATTTCGAAGAAGGTTTTATATGCTAGAATGCAACGTTTTAACATGAGCGTCGAAGAGATTAAAAAAATCGCCCAAATTGGCGCCGGCGTGATGGGACACGGGATTGCGCAAGTGGCGGCGATGACGGGTTATGACGTCGCTCTGATGGACATCAGCAAGGACGCCCTTGACAGAGCGATGAAATTGATAACAGTAAGCCTGAGCAAGCTTGTCAAAAAGAACAAGCTCACCGAAGAGCAGAAGGAAGCCGTTCTGGGGAAGATAAAACCGACTTTAGATTTGAAAGAAGCTGTTCAGGACGCTGACTACGTGATAGAGGCGGTTTTCGAAAGTTTAGACCTTAAGAAGCAGGTCTTCAAGGAAATGGACGAAATCGCCCCAGAGCATACAATCCTCGCATCCAACACCAGCACCATCCCTGCCACGATACTGGGAGACGCAACGAACAGACCGGACAAGGTCATAGATATGCACTGGTTCAACCCGGCACAGCTCATGAAGCTCATCGAAATCATGCCCGGCGAGAAGACGAGCGAGGAGACCCTAAAGACCACCGTGGAACTCTCAAAGAAGCTCGGCAAGGTGCCTATCGTCCTCAAAAAGGACGTCTGGGGCTACGTCACCAGCAGGATGGCAATTAGTTTCCTCTACGAGGGCGCCTGGGACCTCCAAAGGGGCATGGCGGAGCCTAAGGAGATAGACGCCGCCGTCCGCTACAAGCTGGGCTTCCCGATGGGACCCTTCGAGCTCGCTGACCTCACGGGAATTGACATAGGAAGGGAAATGGACGAAATCGTTGAGGAACTGAGCAAGACGCACCCCGCATATGTAGAGGGTCCCGTGGTACGTGGCCCACCGATAGTTAAGGAATACATCGAAAAGGGCTGGCACGGCATGAAGAGCGGCAAGGGCTTCTACGAATACCCCGGCCCGGGCGTGTATAAGCGGGTTGAGATTCCGGAGGAGCTTAAAGAGAAATACGACCCGACTCGTTTCATCTCGACGCTGGTCAACGTCGCCGCCTATCTCCTGCGGATGGAGGTTTCCACGAGGGACGACATCGACACTATGATGAAGCTCGGACTCGGCTACCCGAAGGGCATTTTCCAGTTCGCCGACGAGATCGGCGTGGGCAAGGTCGTGGAGACGCTGAAGGATGCGAAGGAGAGGTATGGGCAGAACTGGTATGAGCCTGACCCGCTGTTGGTAGAAATGGCAGGAGCCGGGAAGAAGTTCTACGAATAACCCTCCTCTCTTACTTTTTTAAACATTACTATTTTCGTTAGTTGCGATTTTCTGCACAAGTTGTGAGTTGCTCATGCTTTACGCTAAACACGGCAGTGCTTTAATCAAGCAGCCCCATTTATGCTTGGGTGGAAGCCTTGCAGAGGCAAGAAGTAATGGAGAAGGAGCGGCAGTTCATCATGCAGACATATTCACGGCTGCCGGTGCTCATCGTCGAAGGGCGAGGCGTCGTTGTCAAGGACGCCGACGGGCGTGAATACGTGGACTGTGTCGCCGGCATCGCGGTGAACAGTGTTGGGCACTGTCACCCGAGGGTCGTCGCCGCAATAAAGGCGCAGGCGGAACGCCTTATCCACCTCTCTAACCTCTTTTACACGGAGCCGCAGGTCGAGCTTGCGGAAAAGCTCTGCCGTCTCGCGAAATTCGAAAAGGTTTTCTTCTGTAATTCCGGAGCAGAGAGCGTCGAAGCCGCTCTAAAGCTCGCACGCAAGGTTACTGGGAAAAAAGGTTTTATTGCGGCGCAGAACAGCTTTCACGGGCGGACTTTCGGGGCGCTCAGCGTCACGCACCACGTCAAGCGTGACGTTTTCGAGCCGCTGCTCCACAATGTGAAGTTCGTGCGTTACGGCGACGCAGACGCCGTCAGAAAAGCTATTGATGAGGACACGGCAGCCGTCATCCTTGAACCGATACAAGGCGAAGCCGGCGTGATAATCCCACCGCTCGAATACTTGAGGGAGGTCAAAGAGATTTGCGAAAAGCACGACGCCCTTTTTATTCTCGACGAGGTGCAAACCGGCTTCGGACGCACCGGTCGCTGGTTCTGCAAGGAGCATTTCAAAGTGCAGCCTGACATAATGGCTGTTGCAAAAGCGCTCGGCGGGGGCTTTCCAATCGGCGCTACGCTCTCGAACTTCAGCTTCGAGCGCGGCGAGCACGCCTCGACGTTCGGCGGAAATCCACTGGCATGTGCGGCGGCGCTCGCAACGCTCGGCGTCATCGAAGAGGAACAGCTTGTGGAACGCTCGGAAAGGCTCGGAGCTTACTTCATGCAACGGCTTTCCGAGGTAATCGGTGACTACGACAGTGTTAAAGAAATCCGGGGGAAAGGACTCATGCTCGGCGTGGAACTGCAGGAGAAATGCGAGAATGTCGTGAATGAAGCGTTGAAGCGTGGTGTTTTATTGAACTGCACCGCCGACCGGGTCATTCGGCTCGTCCCTCCCCTCGTCATAAGCGAGAAACAAATAGACGGCGTCGTGAAGATTTTATCCGATATTTTGAAGGGTTTTGACGAAGGTTAATGGCTGCCGTTTTGACGAGGGTTAATGGCTGCCGAGCCTACTCGAGACGGCATTTAGAAAAGCGAGAGCCTGCACCGCCCGCCGTATCGTAGGGAAGACTGCCACGTTTCTTCCTCTCTCCAACTTCCGCACGTATTCGGCGGAGGGATACCCGTAGAGCCATACGACCACAGGCTTCTCAAACTCAGCCGCCACCTCTTTTATCACGTCAGAAACGTCAATTTTCGCATGTCCCTCCGTCATCGGCGCAAAATATATGCAGAGGAGCGCCGCAACGTCTTCGTCGCAAAGCACTGCTCGTATGACGTCCTCATAGACTTTTGAGGGACCGTGCGCCATCGCTCCCACCCAGATGTCCACAGGATTCCGCACTTGCATCCATGCAGGCATCCACCGCTGTATTCTGGCGATCGTCTCTGTGGAAAGCTCAGAAAGCCGCAAGCCGCACTCCTCGACGACGTCTGCAACCATAACGCCAGCAGCACCTGCATACGTTATCACTGCGACCCCGGCGCCTCGCAGCGGTGGCAGCCGCAGGAACGCTTTTGTGAAGTCCTGAAGCTCGTCAATGTCGCTGACGACGAAAGCGCCTGCCTGCCGCAATGCCGCCGTGTAAACACGATAGTTGCCCGTCATTGCGCCGGTGTGCGACGCCGCAAGCTCCGCACCTTTCTCACTACGTCCCGTTTTCAGCACAAGGATAGGCTTCCGCCTCGCCACCCTCATTACCGCCTCCAAGAAGCGCCGCCCATCTTTCCCATGCAGTCCCTCCATATGCAGGATTATCAGCTCCGTCTCTTCATCCTTCTCGAAATATTCTAAGGCGTCTACGAAGTCTACGTCGCACATGTTTCCCAAATCCACGAACTTTCCCGGAAACAGCTCGCCAACACCCAAGACAAAAAAGCCGGTCTGCGAAACTATCGCGACGGGCATCCGCCGCTCCTGCAGCGGAACGCCATGCAGCGACCCGAACGTCGTCGAGAAGCCGTTAAAGGCGTTCAACACGCCCATAGTGTTTGGACCGAGCACACGCACACCACCCGCCTTCGCCGTCCTGACTATTTCCTCTTGCAACGCCTGCCCCTCGGCATCAGCCTCCGCAAAGCCCTGCGTCACGATTATCACGCCATGCACGCCCTTTTCCACACACTCTTCGACCATCTGCGGCACGAGCTCCCTCTTTGTGGAGATGACGGCGAGGTCCACGTCCGCAGGCACGTCCTTAATGCTTCGATACGCTTTCACGCCTAAAATCTCCGAAGCGTGCGGGTTTACGGGGTAAACGTCGCCGTCAAAGCTCTCCAGCAGATTTAGGAGCGTGACGTATGCGCCGGGGCGTTCTTTTCTCGGCACTCCTACAAGCGCCACAGAGCGCGGTTTCAAAAAAACCTCCATAATCTTTCTAACGCCGTTTTTAAGTTAATACCGACTCGTGGCGAGCGGTCTGCGTCCCTCCCCCGCACGAATCTGGCGACGCTCCTTGTCTGGGAATCAAGCCTTCGCCCGCGAAATCGGGATGATACGCAAGCCGAAGCCCGGCTCTACGTCAAAGCTGATAATGTTGCCGGTGGTCCTGTCAGCGCCACGCATCTTCGCAACCTCCATCGTCTTCATGAGCTGCGCCCCGACCTCCTCTATTCTAAGGCGGATGTGTCCGTCGCAAATCGAGCGTATCCTAACGAGTAACTCCTCTGAAAACGCGTATTCGTGCGCCGTTATTAAGATAGTCTTGCCTTCGTCGCACAAACTCTTGCAACTTGCAAAGAAGTTAATGATATCCGATTCTGAGGACTCTGCGTGCTCTAAAGTCGTTAAGAACACAGTAAGTGAGTCTATTATCGTGACCTCCTCCTCCAAGACCTTCATGCTTTTCAGCAAGTATTCGAGGAGCGGAAAGCTCAGTTCTATGCCCTTCAGGTGAATCGGGAATATTTTGATTCTTCCAAGGATAAAGTAGTCGGAGATGTCTAAGGAGAGGCTCTCCATTTGCTTTATCAAACTCTTGACCGTGTTTTCCGTAGTGTAATAAGCCATAGTGAAGCCCTGCTGGAGTCCGCCCCACATGATTTGCTGTGAAAGCACGCTCTTCCCACTGTCATTCGGACCCTCTATGAGCGTGAGCGAGCCTACGGGGATGCCGCCACCCATCTTCTTATCAATCTCCGAATTTCCGGTGGACAGCACTTTCTTGTTTTTATACACATCCTCAAGCTCTTCCTCGTCAAAGCCCTCCATCCCCATCGTCATCACCCGAGGTATGAAGACGTTTTAACGCCGTTCGGCGTGGCAACGACGAGCCAGCCGCTCTTATTCGTATCCAGCGGTGAGCTTAATCTTATCCATATGTTCAGTGCCTCGGCGGGGTCTAAGATTCCGGGGTTCATTTCATCAGGACGTATTTTAACAACTGCCCACGTATCATTTTTCGGCGGTGTGCTCTGCGTGTATGGCAACCACCGCACCTCCTTTCCTCGCTGCGAATAATAGGAGACGATGACGTCCATTTTTGAAAATTCCCTAATCCTTTCCTCGCCTGTGTTGTTAATAGTGACGTTCATGTCGGTATTGCTTGAGATATTAACATCTGATATTTCAATTTTCGTCCGCATCTGCTCGCCTTTCAACGATTGCATCTCCTTTACCGCACAGTTCAACGTCTCACTCATGAAATGCCCCCCTGCCACAAATACATACATCGCAGAGACCAGAAGCGTCATGGCGACTATCGTTGCGATTAGAGCCCCGAAGCCCATTACCCGGCATCACCTCATATCGAGAAAAAATCTTCATCCGAAACACCGTTGTAAATCACAAATTTGACATAATAATCCCCAGGCGTTGCCGTTTGGTTGATTGTAATTTTTATGGTCTCGCCCACGTCCCAACGCCCGTCGCCGTCGTCATTTTCAATGGTAAAATTCCAGCTTGGCGACGTAGAGAGGCTTTCGTCATAAGTTACTCTTTGAAAATCATCTACGAGCCCAAAAAACAAGTCCGAATTATCAACCTGTGGAATTTCGGTTTTCCCTACGTTTTTTACCCATACGTAAACAACATCAGTGGTATTCCCCTCGCTTATTATCTCTATATCGCTTTTTATTTTATCGCTCAATTTAGAAGAAGTTGTTATGAACGAGCCACCAACGCTCACCACCGAGGGATATAAAACATTTATCAGAGCAACGGCGCATATGACGGAGGCGATAGTGAGGATTGCCGCAGTTATAACACTTTCCGACACCCTCACTCCCCCCACTCAAGCATCGATAATATCAAAGGGTCAGGCCCTTCATCCCGTAATACCTTGTTAAGATGGTAGACCGCAAGTATGCAATCCCTCATGCTTACCTCTCGCTTGGGAGTCTTATCCGAAAGTTCTGAAATCTTTAATATAAGCTCTTTGACGCTCTCAGGCATGTTCCCGGTGAGCGTGTAGATTTCAAGGATGCGGCTCAGCTGCTCCCGTCCTATAATTGAAAGCATTCTGTCCGTCCAGAGCATGAGCTCAGTCAATTTCTGAACGTCAATCCCCGACTCCAACGCCCTACCTCTCAAAATAGCCATACGCTCTTCTCTCGTAGGCGACGCCCTCTCCTCTTCGTGGCTTAGGTCTCTGCCCACTTCCTTTTTTAGACGCTCCCTCGCCCTCTCAATCTCCTCTTTCAGCTCTTCGGCACTCGACACATCGGCCCTCACTTGCTCCATAGCAGCATTTAACCTCTCCTCCACGAACTTTTCCAAACTCTCTGTTAGCTCGTTAATAATCTCTTCCTTCACCGCCTCCAGTGCCTCCGGCGAAATTTCTTTCACTTGAGCATCTTTAACAACTTCTTTCAGCCTCGCTTTCGCCTCCTCCTCAATTTTTTCTAATATCTCCTCCTTAAATCTGTCCAAATCAACCTCAGGTTTTATGTATCCTTCTTTTATCTTCTTAAGAATGTCATTCTTCAATACCTCTATTCGTTCATCGCTCATTATCATCTCTTTTATCACTTCCATATTTCTAAAAGGATTCTCTAAGTTGTTCATGATCTCCCGAATGTCTATGAGTATCTTCTTAATTTCCCCCTTTAGAAGCTTCATTTCTTCTTCCAAATGACCAAGATTTGTTACTTTTATCTCACCACCCATAGCGCATCACCAAGTAAAAAATAAAAAGAAAAATAGTTAGTGCAGATTCATCACAGTGTCAACACTTGGTGGTATCGTTCGCGTTATAGCCAGCGTCGCACCTTCTGGCGGCTTCACTTCTATGGTGAACTGCTCGTTTCTTTCCAAGGTATAATCCGACGTATTCACGCTTATCTCCGCCTTCTCTCCAAACTCCAAAATGTTGTCCACCGTTTCCTGGTCCCCGACGAACGTGAGCGTCCATGTAGCGTTGTTCACGTATCTATCGGCGTCGTAGTAGGAGATAACGGTTTTCCCGGGAGTCAAATCCACGGGATGATGCCCGGCTGTCAATGCCAACGTGAAGGTTATGTTCACAACCTTACCGCTGGTAGTGTTCCCATAAGCGATAACATCGCCGAGCAACTCGACGGACGACGTGGCTTGCGTCACGCCGGTATGCACGACCTCCTGAGATTTCTGGGTGGTGAAGAAGCCGGCGTTGAGGACGACGTAGCTGAAGACGGCGGCGACGACGACGAACGCCGTCAATACGATCGCTGCTTCCAGCCCCGTAAAGCCCTTCTTATTCTTAAATTTCAATTTCGCCCTCATTTTCCACCCCCTAATACAGCGGGTCCGATTTGTGTATGGAGACTGGCGCTCTTTTCACTATCGCAATGGACGCTCCAGATGCTGGCTTCACTTCTATCGTGAATTCTTTGTTCGCAGTGACGCCGTAGTCCGGCAGCGAAACTATGATTTTCGCCTGCTCGTTTGCCTCCAGCAAGTTATCAGAATCCCCTTGGACTATCGTGTAATTCCAGCAGCCCATCGTCATGTTCCCTTTAGAGGCGTTTCCATAAGCGCAATACGTGAGATTGCCCTCGTGCAGTTCCTTATCGGTGTATGCTATCGTCAGCTTGTTCAACGCTATCGGATTTTGCCCGGCTGTTAGCTGAATGTAGAACTCTACCACCGTCAGGTTCGTGGAGTCGAGCTGCGTCTTGTTCGTATCGTTCCACGCGTAGTATGACCAGTACGTTGTGTAGTTGTCGGGATTCGTGTAGGTACTGCGGTTCCACGTTCCGACAACGGCGTTCGTAGTTCCCGTGATGCTTCCGACGACCTCACCATACTCCCAGCCATGCCCAATGACCGTTCCAGCAAGTTCGATGCTGGAGGTGGCTTGTTCGACGCCGGTGTGGACGACCTCTTTGCTCTTCTGGGTGGTGAAGAAGCCGGCGTTCAGCACAACGTAGCTGAAAACCGCAGCAACCACCACGAACGCGGTCAATACAATTGCGGCTTCCAGCCCCGTAAAGCCCCTCTTGTTGTTAAAAATATTTTTTCTCATCCATCCACCTCCTCAATGCAGGTTCATCACTTTGTCTATAGACGACGGTGCGCTCCTCGTTATTGAGATTGTTGCGCCGCTTGCGGGTTTGACCTCTATTATGAACTGCTCATCCGTCGTGACGCCATAGCCCGGTAGCGTAACGGTTATTTCGGCTTTCTCTCCCCGCTCGAGCAGATTATCGTTGTCGCCGTATCCTGCCGTTGTTATGATGGAATAATGCCATTCGCTCATCTTCATCCCAAGAGTGCTGCCTGTCATGCTGGTGCCTGTGGCGCTTGCGTTATACGTGAGATTGCCGACGTGCGTGTCTTTATCGGTGTAGGAGACTACAAGCCCGTCCATGTCCATAGGGTTCTGCCCGGCGGTTAGTTCCAAGTAGAACTTGACGACAGTCAGGTTTGTGCCGAGCGTGTTTTCGTAGCGTTCCGCAGTGCTGTTATAAGTCCAGCCGTAACCCACGACATCACCGGTCAGCTCGATGCTGGAGGTGGCTTGTTCGACGCCGGTGTGGACGACCTCTTTGCTCTTCTGGGTGGTGAAGAAGCCGGCGTTAAGGACGACGTAGCTGAAAACCGCAGCAACCACCACGAACGCGGTCAATACGATCGCTGCTTCCAGCCCCGTAAAGCCTTTCCTACGCCTTCGTCCACTTCTTATATCCTTTCGGATGTTCTCACCCCCACTTTCAAATTAACGACAATGAATTACGCCATCATACTAAAGTATTTTCCCTTCATTGAAGATTTTATTTCAAAATAATCAAATTATTTAACGAATAAGAAGAATTTTTTACAAAAGTTTTAAAAAATGTCCCCCGATGTCCAAGCCACCTTGTTTCTTCAGCTTTTTGTAAGAGGCTTTGCTTATTCGTATCGTGGTTTCTTTGCCGTCCTTGCTGACTTTAAGCGTGTACGTGCCGTCCTTGTTCCTATTGGCATTTAGAACGGACCATGTTGATTTAATGTCGCCTCCCGTCTCGCTTTCAGCCTTAATATTCCGACGCATTAACAAAAAGATAACAACGGCAACCACAGCAATGACGGCGGCAGGTGCGGCAATCCAAGATTTCTTGTAAGCTGCGAAATTGGATGCAGCGAAAGATGACTCTTCGCCGTCGTTGGAGGTGGCATTCGTTGCGTTTTCAGCCGCTGTTGCGTTTTCGGCGAACATTGTATTTTCGAGGGGCTCTGTTTGGTTTGTGGACGGCTGGGTCTCTGGTTCAACATGTTCCTCGCTTGGAGTGAAAGTAACCGTTATGGAACCCTTTTCAATTTCTGGCATTTCCGGCGAGGACGCTGTGATGGTGACACTTCCGCCACCGGCGTTGGTAGCTCGCATTTCAGTTGTAGCTTTTCCGTTAGTTGCGTTTACCTCGTATGCCGAGAGCGTTGCATTTCCGGATACTTCGAACTTCACACTTATGTTCAAGGCGGCGACGGCGTCGCCTTCATAAATCGTTGCGGTCAGTAAGGCAGTGGCGTTCGCCGGCAGCACCGTGCGGTTTGCGCTTAACCTTATTTTCGGTCGTTCCTTGTATTCGACGAAGACGGGCGCCGATTCGTTGCTCGGATTGTCAGCGTCGTCGACCGCAATAGCCGTTATCGTGTTGTTGCCTCTGACAAGCGTGACTTCCAGCTCGAACCGCCCGCTAGCCACTACCAGAGCCTCGCCGCTTACGTTGCCGTTAATGAAAATTTTCACAGTGGTATATGGCTCTGCCGTCCCCGTGATTTCTATTTCTTCTTTATATACCGGTGAAGGCGGCTCGTCGAGCTTCGGCGGCTCTGGCGGAGTGGTATCACACTTCACGGTAACGACGTTTGACGTTACGTTCACGTCGGAAATTTTAGCGAATATCTCGTTTGTGCCTTCGCAAAGGGACACTTTCGCAGAGAGATTCCCATGTTCGTCGGAGCTGGCGACGTTCACAAGCTCGGCATTCACGTAAATCTCGATGCACGTGTTGCGAGGAGCGAGTCCTTGGATTTCAACGTCCGTTTTGTTCGTGGGGGACTCCGGCTGTTGAAGAACGACGGCACGGGCGTCTACGAATAGCCAGACCGCCCTTGCAATGATGATGTCGCCGGCAGCGTCCAGCGGCTCGAAGAGCAGCATGCCGTGATAAATGTCCGGAGACGCAGCGCTGACGCTCACGGTCAGGCTGTAGGTCTGCATTTCTGAGATGTAAAATTCTTCATCGTAGGTTATGGAAATGCCAACGTCGTCAGCGCTTTTGTTATGCAACAGCGGATTTCTTTCAGCCACGCCGCACTCCGCCCAGAAGTCGCTCACACGCACTCTACCCGCGTAATCCATGCTTGAAATCACTACAGTGCGGCTCACGGCATTTTCGTAACACCTCTCAAATTTTACCTCCTCGGGCACTATTATGCTCGCAGCTTGCGTAGTCTGGACCGCTGTGACGAGTAGCAGCACGCCTACAACCAGTAATAGCATTAAAAATGCTTTGCGCACGCCAGTTAGAGCCGCACCGCTCATTTTAACCACGTTAAACCGCTGAAAGCACGTAAGTTATGGCCTCTTTCACGCTTTCTGGATAGTTGTAAGAAGGTGGCAAGTTCAACCTGACGTCCACCGTCACCTCTTCAGAGGAGAATCCGATAATCCTGCCCATTTCGTCATATATCGGCTGCGTCTCAAGCAGTATGCTGAAAGCGCTCACGTCATAAATGTCGCCGGCGGCGTCCTTAAACTCCAAATATTTGAAAATGCTGTCGGCAGCAGGGGGCTTTATCGTGACGATGACGTCGCACGTCCCTATGTTTTTAAAAGTGACGGGCGACCAGCCGGTGGGCGTCCCCGGATATACGGTGCCGAAATCCCAGTTATTGGCGGCAATAACCTGAATCGCCATTATTTTCGGGACAACATCCACGCTCGCTGTTTCTTCAGGGTCTTCGGTGGCGTTCGTGGTCACGTAGTCGTCGCCGACGCCGCTTCCCGCATGCAACGTTAGGACGACAGAGGCTTTTTTATCAGAGGCGACCCACGCCGTAATCATCACGTCCCTCGTGACAGTCACGTTCTCAGGTGGCGGAATTGAGCCGTTCAGATATGACCTGTTGAACTCTCCAGTCTCCACGTCGAAGAGGAGCGGGTTAGACTGGTTAAACGTAAAAATCCCCTCGCTTACCTGCCCGATTTCTGGGTCATCGCATTCCCAACAAGCTTCGGGCACGAGGAAAGGGTTCCCCTCGCGGTCGTAAGCTTTTAACCCGAAAAAGACCCTTGAATTTTTCCGCACGCCCCCTCTACTTATGACAGTTTTGTTCTCCACAGTGATTTCAATGGTGTGGACAGGACCGTGCTCCACGACGACCCTCGCCTCGTCACACATGGTGCCATATATCGCCTTTACGACGCCGACGCCAGCTTTACGCGCCCGGAATACGCCATTTTCATCAATCTCGCCGATGGTGGCTCGCCATTTGACCTTATGCGTCACGTCCTTCGTCTCGGTGCCATTTTCGACAAGCACGGTTGCGAATGCAGTGAACTGCTGCACGTTTCCAGCGAATAAGGTGGCGTTCGCCGGCGTGATGACGAGGCTCGTCACGTATTCGTCGTCAACGCCGCCGATGCCGCCGCCTGTGTATGTGAAAGCAGGCTGGAGCAAAGCCACAAGCATCAGTGCGCATGGAATAAGTATCAGTTTACGAGGCATCACGCAAAAATGTGAGGATTATATTAAAATAGTTTTCTATGTTTGAAAATTTATTAGAAATGGGGCTGCATTTTTTTGAATATTAGAGAAAGATATTTAAATCATCCTAAGTTACGGACAATCATGGATGTGAAAGTTATCAAGCAGATGTTCGGAAGCCCCACGCATGTGAAGACCATCCTGCTATTCTATAATGGTGGGAGTTATTTCGACAATATCACGGGCTTGACGAAAGCGTTGGGGAAGAGCCACGTCACGGTCCGCAAGGTCGTCTCAGACCTGCTGAAGGCGGGAATCTTAAAAGAAGTGACTGTCGGACGCTCAAGGGTCATAAAAATAAACGAGGACTCGCCATACACAAAGGCGCTCTTCGAGTTCCTTGATAAAATAAAAGAGATAGAAGAGGGCAAGACCGAAAAAGACCGCATAAAGACCCTTATAGAAAGGAGGGCGGCAAAGCAGGGAGAATCGTCTAAAAATGCCAATAATGCCAATAATAGGAATAACTCCATTAAAATAAGGGACCTCAAACGATGGGTGTGAGTTTTATCTCTAAAAACTCCCCCAATTCCTGAGAAAGTCCGTATATGCAAGTCCTTGGTCTTATCCCATACATACACACGACGCCATCTATCTGTGTCATTTTAAGATAGATGCTTGCCATTTCTTTTATTTCGCCGCTCAATACCGTCGAAGGTCTCATTAATCCTATCATTAGGTCTCCGTTGTGGTGATTTCGCACTATAAGCTCGGAAAGGTGCACGCGCACGTCATTTTCGTCAAAGAAATTCATCTTCGTGAGTCCGATGACGTGCAGACAGTGTTTACCCTTGCCCTTAAGCTTATTATATTCTTCCATATAACTGTTGAAGTATTCGGACAGGTTGTCGCTGCCCGCATCAGCGTTTATTACTTTCACATTGCGTATCTTGGCTTCCTCGACGTAGTTGGCGATGCTTTCTTTAATGAACTCCGCATCTAAACCCTCCTCAGGAATGACAAGGACGCCCATGTCGTTGTGTAGGAAGTTGGCAACGGTCTGCAATACTATTTGCCAATAGCTTTCTAAGCCCACGCTTTCCTTCGCCACTTCGAGCAGTATGAAGCCGCCGTTCGGGTAGCCGCCTCCGAGGATGTCATCGAGCGCCATTATGCCCGAGGAGAATAGCGCGTCCTTGTTAGGTATTCTCTCCTTTTTTGCTCTCACAAGCGCTATGTTGGAAGTGACATGCGTGAACCGTCCGTCATGTAAAGTGAACAAGTTCATCTGCTCTTTTATCGGGATACCCCGCATCTTCTGGATAAATACACGCCGCACGAGTCTCTCGTCCTCTCGCTCCTGCTTGAACAGCAGGATGCAGTCTACGAGGTAGTCGAGCTTCTCCTCTTCCTCCTTCTCGCTTATCAACACAAGGTTGGTCTCGGTTTTCCGAGCGATATCAAGCATCGAGACGTTCAGCTTTTCTGCGTCGCCGCCTATTTGCGAGTGTATGGCATCCCAACTGTCGACGATCAGGATGGAAACGTCCTTCTCTTCAACTTTTGTGAAAACTGCACGCAAGAAACTTGCAAAATCCTCGTATCTCAAATGCTTTGATTTGTCCTCAACGAACTCCGACTGTGTGGCATCCAATATGTTCCCCGCAGGCACGAACTCGCTTATTCTCGGAAACTGTTTGTAGAGTGTTTCCGGGTCCACCCGTGTGGATATGTAAACCCCTTTCCCGCCACCTTTTGAGCATACTTCTTCAAGTAACGTCACAGCAAACGTCGTCTTTCCAGTTCCCGGACTACCCTTTACCAAAATGGTATATCCATTTATCTTCTCAAAAGCCCTTAATACGTCATGCACGATCATCTTCATTGAAAAATTTAGGATGTATTATATAAAGTTTGCCGAAAAACGCAATTTTTTATACATCGTTTAAACATCCTTAAGTTCTGCCCTTATATAAAAGAGGGGAGAAAATGACAGGTTCTGGAAAGGAAAAGTTAGTAAGAGTAGCAAGGTTTTTAAGTCCGCTGCGTGGATTTGCTGCCGATGAGCATGAAATAGAATACCGTAGAGATGCTTTTACCGGCGTGGAGTGCCGGATAAACGTGGCTCGCTCGAAAAGGGTGAAGCAGGTTGAGGAGGCGGAAGAGGAAGTAGCTGAGATGATAAAGCGGACGAGAGAGGGCTGCTTTTTCTGCCCTGAGCGGCTTAAGAGCGCCACTCCTAAGTTCACGGGTTTCTATGAGGGGCGTATTGTCGTCGGTAGTAGCTGTGCGTTCCCTAACCTCTTCCCCTTCGGAAAATATCATGCCGTCGTCACGTTCTCAGAAGACCACTTCCTCGACCTGCATGAGTTCTCCGTGAAAATCATAGAAAGCAACCTGAAAGCGAGCATCGCGTTCGTAAACGCCGTCCATAAATACGACAGGAGCGCAAAATACCCGATTTGGAACTGGAACCACCTGCCGTCGGCGGCGGCGAGCATCATACACCCGCACGTCCAAGTGCTTGTTGAAGAACGTCCGACACCCTTCCAGCGCAGGCTGCTGGAAAACAGTAGGACATACTTTGAGGGGGCTGGCAGAAACTATTGGGCGGCGCTCGTCGAGGAGGAGAAAGCCGTCGGTGAGAGGTTTATAGGCGAAATTGGCAGCGGTGTCGACGGCGTCGTGGCGCTCGCAAGCTTCGCGCCACTCGGGAATAACGAGGTTATGCTGATTTTCAAGGGCGTGAGCTCGCTCGCAAACCTTAACGAGCGGCAGATTAGGAACTTTGCGGAATGTCTCGTTAGGGTGCTGCGCTGCTACAAGAAGAGCGGCGTTAACTCATTCAACGTCACGACCTTCTCCGGAAGCATCAACGGCGGTGAAGAAGATTATTACTCGTTACATGCGAGAATCATCTCAAGACCGAGATTCAGAGCCTTTTACACGAGCGATACTGGCTTCATGGAAAGATTCCACTACGAGTGGGTAATAGAGACGATGCCTGAAGATGTCGCGGAGCGGATGAGAAAGTTTTTCTGAGGTGGGCTTTTGAGGAATTAGAACAAGCATCTCTGCTCCGAACTAGGATGAGAAAAGCAGTACAAGCACGTCGTTCCAGAAATCTACGAAGCAGAAGAAGAAAAGGAGTATAGGGAAAAGCGTCGTGATGGCGGCGTCGGCGTCGGAACGAACGAAGCGCCCGCTTCTCAACACGAGGTATATCGCAAAGAGGCACGCCCATTGTGCGGCGAACAGCCAGCTTATGAACATGTAGAAACGCCCTGCCAACAGCCCCATCTCTACAAAGCCATTTGCAAGCAAGTAGTGCGTGAGCGTGAGTGCGCCGAAGCTGCACGAGAATGCAAGCGCAAACAGCACGTCAAGATGCCGCCGCCGCACTCTGAAACTCAACTCCTCCATCCCTCTTACTGTGGAAGTTTCTCAAAAAGCAATGTCGGAGACTTCAATATTTATTTCAAACCCTTTCAAATAAAGTTTATAACGTTTACAAAAAATATGACGAATAATTTAAAAAGTTATGAGCTTGTTACGCGTGGCTGTTTTTAGCGACGCCATATCGCCGCACAGTTTTCTATCATCGTAACATCAGTGAGCATGCTCGTAACGACAGCCGCCATTGGGATTGCTGAGGTGGAAGAAGGCGTGGAGCCTGTGCGGCGAGTTATGGTGGTTCAGGCGACCTCAGCGCTCACATTTCTTTTCTACCATCCCAACCGATCTTCTCTGCTATCCTCTTTTCTTCTAAATCTACTTTCCAAATTGCATCTAGGATTATTCCTGCAAGTTTGTAAAAACTTCTTCTATTACTTTTTACAACGAAAACTAACCGAGCATCATTTTTTATAGCCGCAACTTCTAAACCTTTTAGTTTTTTCTCGAAATGAAAAAATTTCGGATAAAATTGCCGCTCTATTTCAAAAAAAGCCAGATATCTGTTATTTTCTTTCACTACTATATCAACCTTAGGTCTACTCGATTTAGAGCCGTGTTTATCAGGCTCCCCCAGAATTTTTCGAACTCTTAACAACTCTGAATCTCTTGATAGCTCTTTAAACCATAGAGAGCTTAAAAATTGTAGGATAGGCATTTTTGATAATTTCTTCTGTGGATATATCAGAATAACCTAATTTCCTTAATTCACCTACGACTACCTCCTTCATTAATCTGTGTTCCTCAGTTTCAATCTTCTTCTCCTTTTGTCATTTTAGATTTCTTGCAAGGGATTTTACATTGTTGGATATATTGGCTGATGCCCCCTCTATTAAGCAGTAACAAAATATTTTTGCTTTCTCGGTAGGGTCTTCTGGAAACATATCTTTGTATTTGTTCGTCAAGTCTCTTGCTAGTCTTTCTATTCCTAACATCAGATCTAACGCAAAATCAGCGTTGGTCATCAATTCTTCCGCTTTCTCCTTCTCCCTCATAGACATCTTCCCACCCATTAGTTTCTTTTTAAGGAATTACATATGTAACTTTTGTTAAGGATTGGCGATAGTGTGGCCTCTTCCCTCGTCTAAAGATGGAGGCTTCCACCGTGAAGTTTTGGGGGTTCGGGAGTGTGCAGCACGGCACGAGCTGCGCCCCCGTCGGGCTGAGCACGCTGCCCCTGACCGCAAGATATACCCACGAACTCGCCTCAACATGGATGTAAGCGCCCTTCATGCTCGGCGTGCTGATGTGTGTGGTTTTATCCTTATTTAAAAGGGACTTCAGATATACTGCCAAGCTATGACGTTTGTCGTCATTTGGAACATATACGAAGCGTTTATATGAACGAGTTGGGCGAAATGTTTAAGGGTGTGAATAAGATGGGAAATCTGAGAAGACCGAATGCTAATGATGCAACAGGGAAGTTCAATCGTTCCAGGAACGTTGTTCCGATGTCCGGGCTTTGCACAAGGTGCATTGACGGCTGTAAAGGTGAGGTCTGGTTGGCATCGTTCAGAGGAAGGGAGGTGTTGTATCCACGCCCTTTGGGGAGATAACTGCGGGAGCAGATAAGGAATATCCTGTGGACTACTCTCACTTGAGCATTCAGGGCTATGCAAGGGGAGCGAAAGGCTTGGAAGGCGAAGCGGGTCCTGACGAGGCTATCTTTTCGAATGTTGATACTACGACAGAATATGGGTGGGAGAAGAAAGTGAAGATGCCCCATTTTCACAACCTCCTGCCGCAAGGAAGCTCTTTAGAGCTGAGAGGAATTGCGGTGTACATTATTCTCTGGTTGAATAACCTTATACAATCCTCTGGTTTTGCATTTTGCGTAAAGCGTTTGTTGTCCACGTCGAAAGTATGCAGCGAAATTGTTCCTTTGGATTCTAAATATCCACCCACCCTTGCTAACTTGCCTTTCCATAACACGATGTCTCCCTTCTTGAAACCTAAGCTCATGCTTCCACCTTCTCTCCTCCTTCTTCCTCCCTTCTCAAACTGGAATTTATGGAGTTGCCTTCTCGGATATTGATACCGTTTCCAGACGAAGAATGAGGGCGCTTTTAGTTTTTTTAACCCTATCTCATTTGCCGCAATAACCAACGCATCTATGGCATGTGAATTTATAGAGCGCTCTCTTTTATCTCTTGCTTTTTTGGCGTTGTATTTCTCTCTGAGCCTCGCTGTTTCTATGCCTTCTACGAGTTCCAACTCTCCAAACCAAGCTCGTAGCGTGTTATACACTTTGGTCTTCCCTATTTCAACGGTGGAGAAGTGCCTGCCCCCCCTCTTGTGATAGTGGTCGAATCTGACATCCTCCACTACTGCTTTGCTAATTGGGTAAATTTTTCTTAACTCTTCTACCACTTTCAGTCGAAAATCAACCTTTGCCTTCTGCGAAGGCGCAATCCATCCTCCCTTGCGTTTGCGATTGTTGAACCTACAGGGGCGCCTTCTGCACTTCCTGTATCTGCGGAATCTTCTCTGCCGCCTTCTTTGTTCCATCTTTTTAGCTATGCCTTTTGGAAGTTCAAGCATTCCTGTTTGCAACACTTCTTTCTTGGACACTACCGCAACGCCATCAAACCTTGAGCCCGGGTCTAATCCCAGCACTACATCCTGCGCTTCATCCCCCGCAGCCACGGTGAGCTGGACATAGAATATTCCCAGTTTTGACCACTTTGGTATCGCTTTTCCTTGCTTGATCCACCTCCTCGCCCTTGATGCCTTCGTCGGCATCCTCGGCTTCCCTTCCTTCCCTACTACAGGAACTCTTGGGTTTTGCACGGTATAACCCTCCTCTCGATGAGGAGTTTAGTGCCCCTCGGGGTTGCCCCGGCGGCTTAGTTGCCCGACGGCAACACCGAGCCTGCCAAGCCCAGCAGTGCTTGGAACTGGGGCGTTTGATGCATTCCAAGGTGCTTGTAGCCCCCGGGGCGGCTGCTCCTTCCGGAGCCCCCTAGTCAGCTCTTCGTTGCCCTAGCATTCGGGCAAGCTCCACCCCTTTTAGGTGGAGCAGCTGACTTAAGCCCATTTTCACTTAATACCTGATTGGAAATACAGCAGTTAATATAAATGAAAAGGAGGGCAAGGAGAAATATTGATAAAAAGGAGGAAGGAAGTCAATGGCAAGCGTTAGAAACTTCCCAGTGTGCTGCTACTGTGGTGCGTGTGCAGCGTTCATACCTTTCGAGAAGTATAAGGAGGAAGAAGTGTTGTTTGACAAGGGCTGCGGCGGTGGGACGGCGTCAAAAGGCTTTTGTTTCAGTTTTTGTCCCCGCTCATTCGCAGCTTGCCGTTTATGTGAGGGGGATTGCCCGAGGACGGAAGTATGTGATTTCAGCCCTCGTGCATCCAGTCCTGAGAGACGAATCTTGGGACACTATAAAGAGATAATAAGTGCGAGAGCAAGAGAGAAAGGCGTAAGAGAGGCGGGGCAGGACGGCGGTGCTATAACTGCAATGCTTTGTGAGGCGTTGGAAAGAGGATTTATAGATGCTGCGGTTGTCGCTGTGCGGACAGAAGATTGGAAAGCGGAGCCTTTCGTCGCCACTACACCGGAAGAAGTTTTGCGCGGCGTGGGTTCAAAATACACTGCCTGTCCTTCTGTTCTTGGTGTATGGGAGGCGATAGACCGCGGGTATGAAAATATCGCTATGGTCGGCACGGGCTGTAATATAGAGGCGGTGAGAAGGCTTCAGGCGTTGCATGACCCTGCTCTGGAGCTTGACAGAGTGAAGGTCTTAATCGGACTTTTCTGCACCGAGGCTTTCTGGCATCGTGATTTGGTGGCGTTCCTCGCAGAACGGGGAATAAACATCAAAGAGGTAGAGAGGTTTTGCGTTTCAAAGGGTAAATTCGTGGTGGTTACAAAGGACGAAGAGCACAGTATTCCGACTAAAGAACTGGAACTTTGCATGCGGGACACATGCAGGATATGCGAGGATTTCACCGCACAGCTTGCGGATGTTTCCGCAGGCTCGTCTGGTTCGCCAGATGGATGCACTTCATTAATAATCAAGACAAACGCGGGAGAGGAGCTCGTAAGTGTTTAAAAAAGGGCAATAGAAACGAAGAAGCTGGATGATGCGGGGATAAAAAAGATAGAAAGGCTCGCTTTTAATAAGAAGATGAGGAATTACGGCATGATGCTAGACCAGATGGGGATTTGTTCAGCGTGTTTAACCAATCCGTATTCTTTTACGTTGCAAACAGGTGATTGAAATGGCGGACATATATGCGAATGCGAGGTCCACCACGGGAACGTCCGTGAGAAGGAGAGACGTGAATACGCTGAGCGGGATGTGTCCGATATGCGTGAAGGAGTGCACGGTGCTCTGCGAAATCGGGAAGAGCGCGTTCAGGGGACGAGAGGTATTGTATCCGGAGCCAGAGCAGTTTGGATGGAGCACTGCGGCGTCGAACAAGAATTATGGACTCGATTGGTCCGACTTCAACATCCTTTCGCGGTTGCGAGGCGCAGAAGGCATCGAGCCGGAGCCGGATGTCGCTTTGTTCCATAACGTGGATATAGAATCGAAGATAGGGGGCATTCCGTTGAAAATACCGCTGGCAACTGGCGCATTCGGGTCTACGGATGTTGCAAGAAACAACTGGGATGCTCTTGCTATCGGTGCTGCGCTCTCAGGAGTAATAATAATTATCGGGGAGAACGTTTGCGGTGTTGACAAAGAATCGGTATTCACGAACGGAAAAGTGACGAAATCGCCGGAGATGGAACGGAGGGTGAGACTTTTCAAGGAATACTGGGACGGCAAATACGGAGATGTGGCGGTGCAAACAAATGTAGAAGACCAGAGGTTCGGTGTGGATGAGTATGTGGTGTCCAAGTTGGAAGTGAATATAATAGAG
>NZ_JBMXYC010000022.1:0-41543 GCF_053996935.1 Candidatus Alkanophaga liquidiphilum | reverse complement strand
TGGGCCGGCCCTCTGAGCCTGTGGAGAGGGAGCTTCTACTCCACGTCACCGCTTCTTCGGTGATCGTGGGGCAAGTCTCCTCGACGAAGCAGGAACCTCCCTTCGCTGGATGCCCCTTCAGTGAGGGGAGGAGGTCACGTTCTGGGAAGTGGTCAGGAACATGTGCCCGGACTATGAAAAGGGCATGAATAAACTAAGTGAGATCTTGCGCCGTCGGTGATTATAACTCCTTATCGCTTATCCTCGGTCTTGAGCCTCCTTCTCATCCTCAATCGCACTTCCGCCCGTAGCTCCGAAAGTCGCTCCTCGCTCAACGGCGTCGGCACCGCCCGCTTCTCGTTGCCAAGCAGCCGCTCTGCAAGGCGTCTGAACGTAGCCGCTATTTCCGACGCCGGAAACATCTCGACGACGGTTTTCCCTTCGACCTCAGCCTCTGCGAAGAGCTTGTTGTTTGGTATTTCACAAAGGATGTGCGAGCCGATGGCGGCGGCGAAGCGTTCAACGATGTCCGGCGCATCCAGCGGGCCACGGGCGTTGTAGATGATGCCGCCGAGCGGCGAGCCGCCCCTTGCTGCAAACTCGCAGACGCCTTTACAAATGTTATTTGCCGCATAAATGGCAAGATAATCGGCGCTTGTCACCACACAGACCTCGTCGGCAAGTCCTAGGCGGAGCGGCATCGCAAAACCGCCGCAAACCACATCGCCAAGAACGTCATAAATCACAATGTCCGGCTTTAACTCGCCGAAGACGTCCAGTTTTTTAAGCAGGTCGATGGCTACGATTATGCCACGCCCCGCACATCCATACCCGGGCTTCGGACCGCCGGCTTCGACGCAAAACACGCCGTTGTAGCCCTTGAACACCACGTCGCTTAGCCTAATGCCTCTGCTTGCCACGATCTCCTCTATACTCCTTTTTTCCATCCCCTTCGCCCTTAGAACGTCAAGGACGGTCGGTATTTCTTTGCCGTGCCGGAGGTTTGCGGTGCAGTCGTGCTTCGGGTCACAACCGACCACAAGCACTCGCTTGCCCGCTTCGGAAAGAGCGGCGGCGACGTTAGTCGCCACAGTTGACTTCCCGACTCCGCCCTTGCCGTAAAATGCCACTTGCTTCATCCTCCTAAACAGGTTTGAGCGGCAATATGAAAGGTTTTCCTGAAATCTTGGAGACGACGGCATCCACGCCGTAGACCTTGTTGATGTTCTTGGGTATGAGCACGTCTGTCGGCTTCCCAGCCGCAAATATGCGTCCGGCGTTCAGCATCACTATCTTGTCGGCGAAGCGAGCCGCTAGATTCAAGTCGTGAATCGCCATCACAACAACAAGCCCCCTCTCGGCGGCAAGCGTCTTGAGAAGTTCCATGACTTCGAGCTGGTGCCGCACGTCGAGATTGGACGTCGGCTCGTCCAGCAGGAGAACCTCCGGCTCCTGCGCCAATGCTCTCGCTATCAGAACTTTCTGCTGCTGCCCCCCGCTGAGTTCGGTGAAGTCTCGCATCGCAAGACCCTCAATGCGAAGCGCCTCCAGCACCTCAAGGACCTTCTTGATGTCGTCAGCGCTGCAACGCCAGCTGAGGTGCGGGCGACGCCCCATGAGCACGACGTCGAAGACCGTCGTCGGGAAGACCATGGGCGAGTTCTGCGGCACGTAACCCATGCACCTCGCGACCTCAAGCATGCTCATCTTGGAAACGTCGGCGCCGTCGAGGAGGACGGCGCCACGCTGCGGCTTCAAAATCCTGTTTATGCAGCGGAGGAGCGTGCTCTTCCCGGCGCCGTTCGGACCGACGATGCCGAGCACCTCCGATGCCTCGACCTCAATGCTAACGTCGTTGAGCGCCGGGATGCTCCCGTAGCTGAAAGTCACGCCCTTAACCCTCAGCTTCATGCGCCCAGTTTTTGCATCGCATCCGCTAGTCACCAATACTCACGCCTCCTCCGCAGTATCAGGTAGAGGAACAGTGGAACACCCATGAAGGACGTGACGATACCTACGGGCAGAATCTCCGGCGCGAGGACCGTGCGGGCGGCGGTGTCGCATGCTAAGAGCAGCGCGGCGCCGAAGAGCGATGAAGCGGGTAGGAGAAAGCGGTGGTCACCTCCGATGATCATCCTCACGATGTGCGGCGCCACGAGCCCGACGAAGCCTATCGTGCCGATGAAGCAGACCGCGCCCGCTGTCAGGAGCGATGCGAAGAGCATGGAAGTCAATCTGACGCGTCTAGCGTCTACGCCGAGGCTCTTCGCGGTCTCGTCGCCGAGCATCAATACGTTCAGGTCCCAAGCCCTGAGCACTAAGTAGGGGATGCAGGCTGCCGCGATGAGCGAGGTGACGCCGAGCTTCAACCACGTCGCCCTGGTGAGGTCGCCGAACATCCAAAATAAAGCCTCTTGGACAGCGTGCGCCTCCCCGACGTATTGAAGAAATGATGTCATCCCCGACCAGAGGTACATGAAAGCGATGCCCGCGAGAATCATCGTCTCAGGCGTTGCGCCCTTCCGCCGAGAGAGCCCGTAAATCAAAAGGGCGTCAAGTACCGCGAACACGAAGGCGTTGCCGGCGATGACCCAGATCGTGCTGCGAGTAAGGCTCACGCCGAGGATTATTGCGAGCGCCGCACCGAAGCCCGCCGCTGACGATATGCCGATCGTGAACGGCGACGCCAAGGGGTTTCTGAGGATTGCCTGCATGACCGTGCCTGCGAGCGCGAGGACGGCGCCGACGACAAGCGCCATGAAGACTCGCGGGAGCCGAATGTCGCAAACTATCTTTTCGTATTTGCTCGGAATGTTGAAATCGGGAGCAAAGTGGAGGTCAATACGACCTAGGAATAAACTTTCGACAGCAGCTTCCACTTTTTTAAGCGTCGCCTCGACGACCGCGGCATACGCCTGCTTGATCGTGATGTTCGCAGAGCCGATGGTGACCGCCACACCAACCAGAACGAGAATTAGAAGTAACGTTCCTGAGATGAAAGCAAACTTCTTGCCCACAAGCCGCTCGTAAAGCTCCCGCACTCGGCTCTCCGCCGCGACCTCAACGCCGCCCATGCATGCCCCTCCACACCACTACGACCGTAAACGCAAACACCAGTGCCGACAACTCGAAACCCGTCGGCGTCGCCTCCGTCGTCGGCAGCTTCGGTGTGGGCGTTAGCGGCGGCGGTGTTGCAGTTGCAAGTGGCGTGCGCATCGCCGTCGCCGTCGGCGTCGGCATTAACGGCGGCGTCGGCGTTGGCATTGGCGATGGCGCCGTCGGTGTCGGCGTCGGCGTCATCGTCGGCGTTGGTGTCGGCGTTGGTGTCGGCGTCGGCGTCATCGTCGGCGTCGCCGTCGCTTCTTCCTCCTCATCTTCTTCCTCCTCTTCGGGCGCAGCGGCTTTTATCCTAAACGTCGCAGGTTCGCCTTCGACTTCGACGAGCTCGCCGGAGGCGCTGCCCCACTCGATGCTGCGCCCCCTAAACACGCCCTCGGTTATGAGCGTCAGAGCGCACTCGTCACCGGGCTCGCCGACGGCACGGAGCCGCAGCCTTGCGACGACCGCCTCCTCCGGTCCGCTTTCCTCGAACGTGTAGCCTACAAGGTAAACGGTGCCGTTCTCCTCGTCGATGTTGGCAAGCGCGAAAGTCTCCTCAAACAAAAGGTCAGAGACTTCCTCGACGCTGACGACGTCCGGGTCGTGCTCGATAGCCATGCTGTAGGCACCGAGTCCCGGCGACGGAAAGTCCTCAACCCTGACGTCAACGACGACACTCTCCCCCTCGGCTACAATGATCTCTGAAGGCACCAAGTGGACTTTTGCGGCTGTGGCGGTAGCAATTCCGAGAAAAAAAATGAGCAGTAGGGACAAAGCCATCATACTGCCCCTACTAACGCTCTTAGCTCTGCAGCCGCTTTTTGCCATGCGTCCTCACCTAAGCTCTCCGGACGAACGTCCACGATGCCCAGTCCTCAGCAACCATGTCATCGCATGTTATTTGGAAAATCCATGTATAGGAGCCTGGTGGGAGTTGCGGGAGTCTGAATGCGAAGAGCCGCACCGTGACGTCAAGCCCTGCGGGTAGCGTTGTCGTCCTGTTTATGAGGGTGATTTCCGAAAGCCAAGGCGTCATCAACTTTACTACAACATTAACCTCCCTCTCGCCGCTTGGGTTCCGAACGGCGACAAAGACTTTTTGCACGTTACCTGCTGTGTAAATGGCCTTGTCCGTCCATATTGAAACGTTAATTGGTAGCGCAAGCACCGTTACAGAGGAGTCGCCATCAGCAGCCTGCATCGCTGTGCCCTCGGCGTCGGAAAGCTCACGCACCGTGAGGTTCAGCATACAAGACCCGGCTGCTAGAGCTTTTATCCTCAGCGACGCAACCGTCGCATCCCTCGGACCCGTGTCGTTTGCGATGAAGTCGTTGAAAATGACGCTGCCTGCGGTGATGTTCACCGCCGCAGGCTCCCCAAAGGGCTCCTCACCGCTAAGAACTTCTTCGACGCTGACGACCGCTGGATCATAGGCGATCTCGACAGAATAGGCGCCGAGACCAGGTTCCGGCACGTCGTGAACTGTGACGTTCAGCGTTGCGGTTTCCCCCTCGTAAAGGGTAACGCTTGACGGCTCAAGCGCAACGGTCGGCGCCATTATCCCGAAGACGCCGTCGTGCTCCGTCGCCGTGACGAGCGTTCCAGAGGCGTCTGCGATTTCGAGCGGTGTCACGTCAAGCACGCTTTCGTCACCAGCATCGCCGACAGCTCGCAGCCCCAATTTGACAACGCACACGCTCTCCGGACCCTCTTCCGCCGCTATGTAATCGTTGAATCGAATTTCACCGGCATCATTGTCTATGTTCACGGCAGCAGGCGTCCCGAAGGGAGAATCGCCGGGATACACCTCCTCGATGCTCACGACACCGGGGTCAAAGCTCATGAGCAGCGAATACGCACCGAGTCCCGGCGGTGGCACGTTTTCTATAGTGACGTTCACATACGCAAAGCCGCCACGCTCCACGGTCACCGACTCTACGCTAACATCTGCCGCCATTACGGTTGCGGATAGCAGGAACGCCGCCATGAAAAATACCACCATTCCTATTTTCTTATTCATCATTCCTCACCTCCTACTTATGGCATATCCATATTCCATGCTGACGTATAAAGTTGTATGAGTTAAAAAATTAATGTTACATACTTTGTGTGTTACATCGTTGGCGGCATTACGTCACGCCTCCACCGGGAACTCTTCGATGAGCCCAACGATGAACTTCGCGACGAGCATCGCATCGGTGATCGTGACGCGCTCATCGCCGCTGACGTCCGCCACCACCTCATCTATCTCGTCATCGCCGAGGAGCCCCACGTCGTATTTTGCTATCCACTGCGCATCGCGTATTGAGACGACGTCGTCTATGTTCGCATCGCCGAACAGCAGCGGATATGTGTGGACGCCGAGATAACCCAAGTTGTGGAACTTTTCGAGATACTCTTTATGCCACTGCCGAGGTTTCAGGCTCGTCGCCGTTTCGGGATGGAACCACTTCGCAAGCTGGGCGACGCCGGCGAAATAGCTTGGACTGAGCAGCATGTCGAACGTGATAACGTAGATTCCGTCATTGACTACAGCCGAAACGGTCTCCAGCTCCGACCTTGCGGCGATCTCATCCTTGAACTCCTTTAGCGCGAAAGGGTCGTCGGAGCCGTAGCCACCTGGCATGTGCCACCATGAAACCTTGACGAAAACCTCCGGGTCCTGATCGACGACCCATTCCGGGTCGAGCCACGCCCCAGCGTGCCCCCCTTCGCCCACGATGTCGGCGGCTACGTTCTCCCCGCCTGCCCACTCCACGCAGACCGCCCAGCCGCTGTTGTTCGTCGTGTAATACTGCCCGTAAGGTCCGCCCTCGATAAAGACCTTAGGACGTTCATCCTCTGGAATTCCGGAAACCACGCTTTCTATCGCCTCCATCTTCTCCTCTGCAAAGCGTACGTACTCCTGTGCGGCGCCTTCGTATTCGGACCCCAAGCGGCTTGCAAGCTCCTCGATTTCGTCGAGGAGCGTCTGCGGCTCGTAGAAGTCGTAACGCCAGACCTCGATGCCGAGGGGCGTGAGGCTCTCCTCAAGGTATTGAGCGGCCCACGTGTATTCGACGACAACATCCGGCTCCAGCTCGATGATCCTCTCAACATCAGGATGGTGGAACGAGCCGACCTGCGGCATGCCCGCAAGTTCGGGGAAGAAAGCGTCCCTACCGTACCCGAGGACCGTACTGCTTATTCCCACAATCTTGTCTTCGGCTCCGAGGAGGCGAAGCACCTCCGCGGCTTGCGGCGTCAGCACCACGACCCGCTCCGGCTGAGCGGCGCACGACGCAACCGTGAACAGAGCCATGAACAGAACCGCCACCATCACCGCCAACCCGATACCGACACGCATACCTCCACTCATGCTACCACCACGATAATGCTACCGCTCTGATGACATTTAAGACTTGCTAATAAAAATGAGCCACATGTTCATACCACATCTTCGAGGCGTCCTTCGATTTCGAGGTACGCCTCCCTCAACCTCTTCAACTCCGCCTCCGACGCTTTCCAGTAGCCCCGCCTCGCCGCCTCTAGGAGGCGTTCGATGACCTCCGCAGCTGCCCATTTGTTGTTCTCTGCGAGCCGCCTCCGCATCTTATCATCGAAGACGAAACGGCAGGCAACCTCGCTGAACACCCAGCTCTCGACCCCGCCGGTCGTGGCGGCGAGCCCCAGCAAATACTCGACGCGGTCCGCGATTTTCTGTGCGCCGTGGAAGTCGTGTTTCAGCATCTCGTCGATCCATTTCGGGTTCAGCAGCCTCGCCCTGACGCTCCGTTTTACGGCTTTTGAAACCTCCTCCGTCTTCAGAACCTCTTTCGTGGTGTCCGTGATCAGCATCTCCGGCTTCCTCCCGCTGACGGTCTCCACAGCCTTCGACAAGCCGCCGAAGAACTCGTAATAGTGGTCTAAGTCGGTTATCTCGTAGTCATGAGAGTCTCTGATCTGCGAGACGAGCTCGACGGTGGAGAGCAGCTTTCTGTAGAGGGCGTCAACCTTCTCGGCGTGCACGTTCTCCGCATAAACATGGTTCATCGAGCTGATGTAAGCCTCTGCGAGCTGCTTTTCCTCTTCCCAGCTCGAAGCCTCAATAAGCGTCGTCACCTTCGTCCCATACTCGCCGGCGTCCGGACCAAAGACCCTCGCAGAGGCAAGCCTCCAAAAACGCTCCTCAGATATTTCTTCACCCTCAGGAAACAACTCCTTCAACACTTCTCTAGCTTCTAGAGCGTGCTTTCTCACGAAATTCTTGTCAAGAGGTTCGTCGAGAGACGCAACAAGCTCGAACGCCCTGCTCAAAAGCTGAAGGACGTTCGGGAACATGTCTCTGAAGAAGCCGCAGATGTTAACAAGCACGTCGATCCTCGGGCGGCGAAGCGCCTCCAGCGGGACGGCCTCAAGCTCGACGCTCCAAGCCCCTCTTCGCTTCAGCCTCACGCCGAGGTAGTGCAGGATTTGACCGATGGTCTCCCCGCCGGTCTTCGTCGTCTCAAAGCCCCAGAGAACGACGCCCACGCTCTCAGGATACCCCTCATGCTTTTCCAAGAAGCGTCTTATCGTGTTCTCCGCAATCTCGGCGCCTCGCTCGCAGGCGGTCTGCGTCGGTATCAGATTTGGGTCGAACTGATAGATATTGCGGCCGGTTGGTAGCGCCTCCGGATTCCGAAGCACGTCCCCGCCCGGTCCTGGCTCGACAAACTCGCAATTCAGGGCTCTAACAACATTATCCAATTCTGCGTCGTTCTTTTGAAACTTCCTCGCAACAGAAAGCCCGAATTCGAGCGTCCTCCTCAGCTCCGCCCTCAGCGGTCTTGAAACGCCACCTCTCTTCACAACCCTACCTACCCCTTCGGAAAGGAGCGTCTTTACAAGCTCTTCCGCCTCCTTCTCAATTTCATCAAGAGTCCTAACATGCTTGCCGGGGCGTTTGAGAAGCTCATCGTAATTCAGCCCTTTATTTTCCGCAAGTATTCTGTTCAGCGATTTCAAGCCGCCTCTATCGTAACGAAGGAGAAGCCGGACGAAGTCCACAAGCTCCTCCTCGGAGTACCTCTCGCCGAGAACGTGCAAGCCTTTGGGGATGATACTTCGCTTCATCTCAATAAGTTCGTCATGAATTTCATCGACGCTTCTCCCGTCTAAGTGAAGATTCTCGGCTTTCTCCATGATTTTACGGCGGAGCGTCTCCACCCTCCTCGGGTCTTGAACGCTCGCCTCGTGAAACTCGTTGATCAGGTCTTCGAGCTCGAGGAGGTCGCCGTAGAGGTCGGAAGTCGTGTACGGTGGCGAGTTGTAGCTCACAAGCGTGGCGTAGCTGCGACGCCTCGCAATCGAACCTTCGGAAGTGTTCAGCACGTGATAAATGTAAACGTGCGGGAGGTTCCCGATCAGGACGTCCGGGAAACATTTCGAGCTCAGCCCCACCTCCTTACCCTTTTGGAATTCGAGCGTGCCGTGCGTCCCGACGTGGATGACCGCATCCGCCTCTCTCTGCAGGTATTTGTAGAATGCGATGTACTGATGATGTGGCGGGAGCTTCTTGTCGTGGTAAGCCTTCTCAGGGTTCTCGTGAACGCCTCTTGATGGCTGGAGGCAGACGAAGACGTTCCCCAGCCAGATCCCGGGGATGAGAATGCAACCGCCCTCAACCATCACGTTCCCCGGCGGAAGTCCCCAGCTCTCGATGACGTCCCGTCTCAACTCTTCAGGCAGCTCCTCAAACCACCTGCAATATTCTTGAAGCTCGATGCTCGGGCAGTTCTTTAGCGTCTTCCTCGCATCCAGCCACCTCCCGGAATTAACGACCGCAAAGACCTCAAAAAGCTCTTTTAAGCTCTCTGGATTTTCGACGACATAACCTTCCGCTTTCAGCCTTTCTAAGAGCCTTTTCACGCTCTCAAAGGTGTCCAAGTAAGCGGCGCTCCCGATGTTCGCCTCCCCCGGGGGATAATCGTAAAGAACTATTGCGAGACGCTTCTCCTCGTTCCTCTTCGTTTTCAGCGAAATCCAGTTTCCGACCCTCGCAACGACCCTCTCAATTCGACCTTCAATGGGAAGCGTGTCCTTCACGACGACGCCCTCAAACTCCTCGCTTTTCAGCCCACAGCAGGGAATGGGCTCGACGCAGCCGTCAAGCTCCGGCCAGACCACCGCACATATAATTTCGATCGGAGAGAGCCCGGTCGGCGACAGCTCCCAGCTCGAAACCTCTCTCATGTACATCGGAGCTGGGCAAAAGACAGGCACACCGAGCTCTTTCAGGAGCGCGAGCGTAGGTCTCGGGTCTCCGCCGAGCGGGCCGCCGTTGAGCCTGAACCAGAGGAGGCTGATAACAGCGTCGACGGCAGGCTTTCCGTGTTTGAAGAAGAACCGCCGAATGCCCTCTAACGTCTTCGTCGTGCTTTCGACATAAATCGGCGTGACGCTAACGCCGAGATTCTCTAAACGCTCCACAAGGGCTTTAAGTGGCGGGACGCACTGGTCGAAGTGCATGCCGCCGTAAATCAGCACGCCGACGCTCGGCTTTTCCTCGTTCGGCAAAGGCTCCCCAAGAAAGCCGAGCTTTGGGTGATAGACTCCGATTTCGTGCCTCTCCTTCGGCTCCTTAGGCTCTGGAAGCTTGTAGCCCAAATACCTCAAGAGGGTAATAAACATGTTTCGGTAGTTCTCCTCGCCGCCGTATGAGTAGTATTTCAGGGTTTTCACGTAGTTTCTTGCGTCCCTGAGCGAGCTTATCGGAAGTCTTCCGGCAATTTCGATGATACTCTGGATCCTCCTCGCTCTTTTGTAAAGTTCCTCGGTGCTCAGCCGAGAGCTCTCCTCGAACTTTTCAGAGAACTTCTCCATGGTGAAGGAGCCGAGCCTCGTAAGAGACATCAGCCTCGGCGAGCCGATGAGCGTGACCACGACGTTATTTTTTCCCTTTAATGCCCGATGAAGAACCTCTTCAACCTTTCCCCCTCCTCTGACGTCTATTAAGACCGCAGAGGCTTCTTTTAACTTCCTTTCGAACTCTTTAAGCTCCACCCACTCTTCGTTCACTTCATGTGGGTAGTAAACTCGCAATTCCGGCTTGTTCCCCACCCTTATGCTCCGATAAGCCGTGATCAACGGCTTCGTGGACGCCAGCGTCGAGATGACCACTATCAAGACGCCTCACCTATGGGCTGATGGCGCACCATTTAGCATGGTAGTAATACTTTGGCGCTATATATTTTATTTGGGTAACATGAAGCGCTGGAGTTCCGCGTGGATGTTATGATCGATGCGATGGACGCCTTTCCCAGCTTTGGTCGTTACTGGCGCATCGTTTAAGTGGGCTGTGAAGCACAGCCGCCAAGCTGAGAGGAGCAAAACAAATTCACCAGAGCAGCATGAGTGCCGCGATCAAAACGAGAGTGATCCCATCTCTTATCGCCGTTGAGACCGTCATCAGCTCCAGACCCTCTCTCGGACCGAAAATGCTGACGTAGTGCGGCGCAAAAAAGCGTAAGGCGGTCGTGATGCTCGCAAGCACGTTTCCGAAGAGCAGGGTTATGACGACGTCCCTTACGGAGAGTCTCCCGGCGGCGAGAAGTCCGCTGGCGACCGTGCACGCCGCAGTATGATGTCCGAGGTGTGCGGCGATCACGCCCAATGCGTCCGGCGGCACCGGAAGCAGCGACGTCACGCCACTGAGCAGCGAAGAAAGGGCGTCAAATGCTCCAACTTCTATCAAAAGGCATACGACAAACATTGTCGGCACGGTGATGGCTACTATCCTTTTCATCACCGGCTTAGAAGAGTGTAAGCTCTTGTGGAAAGCCTCTGGAAGCGTCGGACGCTTTGCCCCAGTTCTTGCATCGGATTTCGGCGATGCGCCGCTGCCTTCGAGCACGAATCTGCCGACGAGCATGAGCAACGTCGTTTTCAGGAGCCCGACGAGCATGAGCATCCCGAAATAAATGACGCCGGCAATGCCGAGCAGCGGCACAACTATCGGAAGGAGATAACGCCAGTGCATGACGACTGCCGGAAAGGAATTTATCATGGCGGCGATGAATAGCTCTCTCTTCTCGATAAAGCCTTTTTCGTAGTAGTCCGCAAGCATAGCATTGGCAGCAGTCGGCGAAATGAAAGCGAGGAGGAAGCTTACGCCACACTCCTCTCTGAGATGCGAAAAATTCGTTATCGGCTTCGCGAGCCACGAAAGCTTTTCTACGACGCCTAACGCTACGATAAACTCCGCAAGAATGACGCCTACGAGCATGAACGGCAGAGTCTTCAATAAGAGTTTTGATGCGAGGATTGAGGAGCCAAGAAGCACGGACATGCCCGCTTAACGGAGGCGGCGCCGCAGCACGAACGCCGCCGTCAAAGCTACCACTACGAGCAAGTTCGATGCCGGCACCCTTGGGAAGCCGCTGAGCGGCGAGCTTTCGTTGCTGACGTTCCCACTGCCGGCTCCAGCGGCGAGCGGCGGCTGCGTTTCACTCTCAAAAGTCTCCTCAGACAGTTCTTCCCCAGCGCCTACCTCGCTTACGCTCTCGTTCGTGCTTGCAGGCGTGCTTTTTGCCTCGCTCTTTTTGGTGGCGAGGAGCGTCACGTTCTTGTAGTCCTGCACCCTTCCGGCGACGTCTACCGTCAGCTTGTAAACTCCGGGCTGGAGTTTTGAGGTGTTAAAACTAACGCGTAACCGGCTATTTTCAACGAAAGCTGTCATTTCGAGGCGAAAGCTGCTGTTAGAGAGGATAAACCTCGCAAGCTCACCGTCCCTGACGTTCGTTTCTGCCTGAACCTCTAAAAGCTCGCCAACTGAGACGCTTTTCGGAGCGTGAAGTTCGACTTCTGGACTTCTGACGACGAGCGTTGCCTCTTTGAAGAGGTCATCGCTGCCCGCCGCCGTGAGCGCATCCTCAAGGATTTCGAGCCGCTGCTCTAAGCTTTTGGAGGCGTCGCCAACGTCCCAGCGCCTGCCCTCAATTGCGTTCGTGACGCCGTCCCTGCCGGCGTGCACCGCCACAATATAATACCTGCCAGCGTCGAGCGTCCCGGCATCCTCCTCAAAACTCCCTCGCACCACAGGCGTAGCGTGCGCAACGCCGCTTTCCGGGAAGACAATTTTGCCTCTGCGGTCGAATATTATGATGAAGATGCGGCTCGTGCCGGTGGCGTTGCCCTTGATGATGACATCGTCGCCTTCTGCAACCTCGCTCGGCACCTCAAGCTCAAGGCTCGGCAGGCGGAGCAGAAGCGACGCACGCGCGTCCACGCCCTCTTCAGACTGCCAGTCATCGCTCACCCGCTCGCCCTCAGAGAACGTCAGTGGCTCGTAGACCACGAAGAACTCAAGCTTCTGCCGCCCCTCGCTCTCGCCGGTCGTGTCCCAGCTCCACTCGAAGCTCCGCTTGCCCTCGGAAACGCTCAGTCGCACGCAGTCCTCAAAACGCTCATCCACCAGAATAATAACGTATTCGCCATAGTTCGCGGTGCCGTTGACCGTGATGACGTCACCGACGGTCGCCTCCGCAGGAACATTTACGAAAAGCTCCCCCTCAATGATTTCCACGTATTTCGTCCTACGAATCCCGCTCACGCTCACCTCCACTCTATATCTACCAAGCTCTGCGTCTTCGGTAGGGATTCGTAGCTTTTTCTTCCCGTCCTCGTCGAGCGTGACGACGCCTTCGTAGAGGTTGAGCATTCCTGATGTGATGGAGACGGCGGCGGCACGCTCGAAGAACGAGCTTCTGATGATGATTTCGAGGTCTTCTCCACGCACGACCTCCGCAGGCACCTCAAGCTCCAGATGCACGAGCTTGACCTCCACGCTCACGTCATCGTCGGCGTCGGTGGCGCAATCCTCCAAGATGATTTTGTATTCCCCATCCTCCATTTTTAGGAGGACAGTATCAAGGACGAGCTCGCCGTCGACTGTGAAGTTGATGCCCGCAACTTCAGCCTGACCCTTGGCGAATCCCCGGAAGTTACGTTCCTCATATTCGATTAAGATTTCGTAAACGTCAACCCCTTCCTCGTTTGTTATCGAGAAACCGTCGTCGTCCTCGATGGTGAGCTTGAAAACGCCACACTCCTTGTCGTTCTTCTTGAGGCGTAGCGTGAAGCGTTCGCCTTCCTGCACCCGCTCCTTCTCAAGCTCGATACTAAAGGAGTGGCGCTCAACGCCGAACCAGCCGCCGACGCTCTCGTCTGCCTCTTCCACAACCTTGAAAAAGTAGCCGGTTTTCATGCCGCTCGTGTCCCAAGGCTCGCCAGCTCTCACCTCGTAGTCCTTACAACCGGACTTTGCATCGCCGTCGTGCTCGTAGGGTCCTGAAACTATGACGTCCACGAAGTCGCCGCTCTCGCTCACGAAATAGATTTCTTCGCCCTCATAAACCACAAGCTTCTTGCTCTCATCATCGGGACAGCCGGGCAGCGCCCCCGCAAACCAGAGATAACCGCCTTCAGCCGTGAAGTTCCGCTCCACGACGCTGGCTTCCGCAACGGAGACGAATAAAAACAGAAAAAATGCCAATAAAATGGTTAGAAGCAGCTGCCACCGCACCGCTGCCTCCCGCATGAATTTCACCAGCCTACTGAGTTTCCTCTCTCGTTTCCAGAAGCTCTCTTACCTTATGTAGCTTCTCGCCCCAGCTCTCAACGTCGTCCGCCGTGAGCACATCTATTGAGCTGCCCTGTAGTGGCGCTGCCACATCGCCCATCCGCTCTTCCAGTAGCCCTTCCGTCTCAAGATACGCCGCCCTGAGTCCTTTCAGCACTTCAGGGTCGGGCTTCCAGAGATTTCGGGCGGCAGCTTCGACGAGGCGACGCTCGATTTCTTCGAGCGCATATGGGTTGTTCTCCTCGAAGAAGTGGCGCATCTCCTCATCGAGCACGAAGGTTTTCGCAATCTCGTCGAAAATCCAGTCGCCAACTTCTCTCGTGGTCGCCTGCCAGCCGAAGACGCGTCCGATGCGTTTCGAGATGTCGCCGGCGCCCTTGTAGCCGTGCCGCTTCATACCCTCGACCCACTTCGGGTTCAGGAGTTTCGTGCGCACCACTCTACTAACTTCCTCGGCGAGCGTTCGCACCTCGACGGCGCTTGCGTCCCTCGTGTCGCCGTAGTATGGTTTTACGTCCCTACCGGAGATGGTGCGAGCCGCTGCCGTGAGCCCGCCGTGCGTTGAGAAGTAGCAACAGCACCCCAGTAGGTCATACTCGTCGGTTGTGGTCTTGTTAAACGTCATCTCGACGCTTTTAAGCTGCGAAACTAGGTGTTCATGCGCCTCCTTACCGAAGATGTCTTTGCCGTAGGCGTAGCCATTCCAGTAAACGAAAATCTCTGCAAGATCCCGCTCCTCCTTCCACGCAGAAGCGTAGACGGCAAGGTTTACGCCCGCGCCATAGGTGCCAGGCTTGCTTGAAAATATGCGAAGTGTGGCATCCCGCCAGCTCGTCCCTTCCCTAAACTTTTCAATGGCGTGCTTCCGCACGTAATTCAACTCCAAGGGCTCGTTCAGTGACGCAACCTCGTGGAACGCCTCGTCCAAAAGCTCGATGACGTTCGGGAAGTTGTCACGGGTAATTCCACTGACACGGACGGTCACGTCGATTCTTGGGCGGCGAAGCTCCTCCAGCGGGATGAGCCTGAAGCCCCGCACCTTGCCACTCTCCCAGAGCGGCTCCACACCTATCAAATAAAGAATCTGCGAGAGTTGTTCGCCATCGCTCCACATGATATCGCTACACATCCAATACATGGCGACGTTCTCCGGATATTTACCCTCGTCTCTCAAATACCGCTCAAGGAGCTTCTCCGCAAGCTTCTTCCCGACTTCCCATGCCGCTTTCGTCGGTATTCTTTCAGGGTCGAGCGAGAAGAAATTACGACCGGTCGGCAGCACCTCCGGCTTTTTCGTTACCAGTCCCGAAGGTCCCGGTTCGACATAGCCACCCTCAAAACCCCTCAGCAAGCTCCCTAACTCGTCAGAAGAGTCAATCCTTGAAGAAACGTCCGAAATTTTCTTGACCATACGACGAAGCTCCTCCACAACTTCACGCTGCGAGTTGCTGTCGAGAGCGTTAAAACTCAACTCCTCAAAAATCTCAGCCGCCGTCTGCCCGCTCAAAGCGGCTTCAACGACACGCCTTGAAAGCTCGTCCGCTTCCGCAAGAAGCCTAACGCCACCCTCGGCGCTCTCACCCCTAAGCCGTAGAGCTTTCAATGCAAACGCCCTCAGCTCCTGCCTCAGCACGCCTCTCACAAACTCGATTTTCTTATCCCCCTTTGGAATTTCGCCGAAAACGTGCATGCCATCAGGAATTTGCGTGTTATATATTTGCGTGATGAGTTTGTGAGCACGCTCTAAAAGCTCTTCGAAGTTCTGGACGCCCTCAATCTCTTTGACCTTGCGAGCAGCTTCCCAGATTTGGTGTTGTAACTCATGTGCCCTCGCCCCTTCAGCCTTCTTGTATTCCGAAATGAGGGCTTCAAGCTCCTTAAGCTCGCCGTAGAGTCCGCTTTCGGTCATGACGGTCTGCATGTGGTCGACGAGCGTGGCGTAGCTGCGACGCTTCGCGATCGTGCCCTCAGGTGGGTTATCCGAGTTGTAAATGTAGAGGTGTGGCACGTCACCGATCGCAATGTCCGGGAAGCAAGAGCCCGAAAGCGCAACGCCCTTCCCCGGCAAGAACTCAAGGTTCCCGTGTGTCCCTACGTGGATGATGGCGTCGACGCCGAAAACCTTGTCGAGCCACATGTAAGTCGCAAGATACTGGTGTGGCGGCGGAACACTCGGGTCATGCAAAATCTTGCAGACCTGCCCGTCACAGCGGGCGCCGGCGCATCCTCGCTTCGGCTGCACCAACACGACAACGTTCCCGTAACTCACGCCCGTGACGAGGATGCGACGCTCGTGAATCATCGAGGCAGGGACGCCGTCCCGCTCCTCACCTGGCGGCTCACCCCATGCCCCCACAACTCGCCTCTGAGCGTCCTCAGGCAACGTTCTAAACCACGCCTCATATTCGTCGGCGCTCACGAATGCAAGAACGCCGCCACGCCGCACTATCTCTTCGGTGGTCGTCCACCGGAACTCACTGATTGCCTTGCGATTCATTATCGTTTCTATCAGTTCCTTTCCATCCTTCGGCGGGTTTTCGACCTTATATCCAGCCTCTTTAAGCTTGTTTATGATGCGGGCAACGCTCTCCAGCGAGTCAAGGTGGGAGGCGGAGCCGACGGTCGCCTCAACGCTCGCGCACGGATTGTTGTGCAGGATGAACGCCAATTTACGCTCGGAAGGCGGCTTTTGCTGCAATTCCAACCAACGCCTCACACGCCGCACGATTTTGCGAACTCGCTCCTCGACGGGCGTCGCACGCTCCACGAGCGTGTCCGCGATGCCTTCATGCTCCGCCTTCGTGACGCCCACAAGTATCGGCTCGACCACGCCCTCAAGCTCAGGCAACGCTATCGTAAACGCCATGATGCTGCCGCCGACGCCCTGACCGGACGAACGCCACTCGTTTTCAGTCATGTGGTATGCGATGTGCGGGTGGAATACCGGAACGTTCAATCTTTTCAAAAGCTCGACGGCACGCTCCGCCGAAGTTTTGCGGTCACGCCAGTCGCCACCGAGCGGTGTCCACTGCAGATTCACGAGCGCGTCTATCCTCGGACGGTCGTCGTCCATGAAAAAGTCCTTTATGATTTCGAGGTTCGTGCGGGCGCCATGTTCCGCCGCGCTGCTGTAAGAGAACGCCGCTATGACGTTCAAACCCTCAGCCTCAAAGCTCCTAATTAAAGCGTTCTCAACCTCGAGATTTCCGGTGACCCAGTAGTTTCGGTAAAATAGGATGCCAACGGTCGGCGCCTTTTTGAGATGTCCCGCGTGCTCATACCACCGCAAATACTCCTCGACATTGTTAAACGCCGAAGATGCGTCAGGATGGTAAATCCCATCCCACGGAAGCTCTGCTGGCGGTGAGAACTCGCAAGCGACGCCGAGAACCTCGCTTGCAAGGAATTTTAAAAGATTTTTGAGGTTTTCAACGCCGCCAAACGCAAAATACTGATTTGCGACGAGCGTGACCTTCGTGCCGACATTCGAGAGCAGCCACTTCGAGGGTTCGCCGCCCACCGCCACTATTGGCTTCTCCAGCCCCGCAAGCCCTTTCTCCAGCAGCTCCCAGCAACGCAAGCTCTCCATTGGATAAACGAGGATCAAGTCAGTATTTTTCAGCGAGCGTAAGCATTCCTCTAACCGCCCCTCCTCGACCTCCACGAGATTCCAGACCTCAACGTCGAAAGGCAACGAACGCGCAGCCTCGACGAGCGGAGATACGCAGCTGCCCCACACCGCCGCTGCTACTCTTGGTAGCATCTTCAAGCCTCCTCGCTTCTGACCCCACTTTTGAACTCTTTCATCATGTTAAGGAACCTCTAGCTAAAGGGCATGCCGTGCTCGCAGTGCGTCCCGCAGGGGAAGTCGGCGCACCGCAAGCAGAAATCCACGCCCTTTCTCGCAGCGCACTCCAAGACCGGACACGACGTCCCAAACTTCTCCTTGATGTGGCTAAGACGCCCCGCAGGCATCTTTAAGTGCGCAAACGTCGCACGCTGCTCCACACGCCGCCGCCGGCATTCTCTCCACCTGTCATGCCTCCACTGGGAACTCTGAGATAAGCCCGACGATGAACTTCGCGACGAGCATCGCATCCGTGACCGTCGCACGCCCGTCACCATTGACGTCAGCTGCCGCAACGTCGATTGCGCCGTCATCCACGAGCCCGACGTCGTATTTCGCGATCCATTGCGCATCCCTGATCGAAACCACGTCGTCTATGTTCGCATCGCCGAAAAGAAGCGGATATGTGAAAACGCCGGAGTAGCCCAGGTTATGGAACCTTTCCAGATACTCTTTGTGCCACGAGCGCGGTTTGATTCCAGCTGCCGCCGCCTCCTCGGGGTAGAACCACGTCGTGAGATACGCCACGCCGACAGGATACGCAGGTCCCACGTAGATGTCAGCAGAGAGCATGTAAACACGCCCCTCTTGCACCGCTGCGACCTCATCCCAACCCGGACGCCCCATCATGGTCTCTCGATACTCCTTCATCGGCGTCGGATCCTCCTCGTCGTAACCGTTCGAAGCTCTGCTGTCGCTGAGTGCTTTCACAATTACATCAGGATTCTCATCCACCACAAACTCAGGGTCAATTTCCGGGTAGTCATCAGTGATGCCCTCTTCAACAACGATGTTCCTACCACCTGCTAGCGTTAACATCTCATGCCCGCCAGAGCCGAGCCCGCATGCTTTGTAATCCGTGTACATCTCGAAATAGACGCGTACACGCTCCTCATCCGGAATTCCGGACACAACGCTCTCTATTTCATCCATTTTCGCCGCATACCACTCTACAAGCTCCGCAGCCTCGTCCTCACGCTCAAGAATCAGCCCCAGCTTCTCGACCTCCTCACTCATGTTTGACGGCTTGTAGAAGTCTAAACGCACGACCTTGATGCCGGTGCCTTCGAGGTGCTCGTCGAGCTTGTCCGGCGTCGGCCACTTCACGTATGCGATGACGATGTCCGGCTCCAGCTCGATGATTGTCTCAACGTCGGGCGAAAAGCAGGAACCCACGTTCGGTAGCTGGCTCAGCTCCGGGAAGAAGACTTCATCCTGCACGACGTATTTCGAGACGCCTACGACCTTGTCAGCGGCGCCTATTGCCCTTATCACTTCTGCAGCATCCGTGGTGAGCGTCACTATTCTCTCAACCGGCTCCTCTATGACGATTGTGTTGCCAGCAGAGTCCACGATGGTGATGGGGTATTCAGTCGCAGCCGCTGGCGTCGCCGCAATGAGAACAGCAAGCGCTACGAAGCTCAGAGCGAGCGCTTTTGCCATACTACGGCGTCGCAGCCTTGCCTTCCACCAACAGCCATGAAGTCCGTGATGCATCGTGTTATTTTTAGTTACCAATTTCTCCATATGGTCACCTCCAGTAGCATTATTACAGGCAAGATGCATAAATAATTTGCGATGTGAGTCATAAGTTAGGAAGGTGAAAAATTAATCATGCTTGGCGGCGTAGCGTTCTACTTGAAGGTCGTGGCGCTCACGGCGCTCGGCGTCACGCTCGCAAACATCATCGTGGAGACCGGCACCACAAGGAAACTCTTCTTCGCAGTAGAGCCGCTGCGCCGCCTCTCAAAGCTGCCGGAGGGCTGTGCCGTCTCGCTACTCACGTGCTTCTTCAGCCCCACCGCCGGGAAGTCCATGCTCGCCGGTTTCTACCAGCGTGGTGAGGCTTCGGAGGCGGAAACCATCGTAACTGTCCTGATGAGCACGTTCCCGACAGTGCTTGGCGAGACGCTGCTCAGAGTTCAAGCGCCGCTCGCCATAGTCATTCTTGGACCCATTATCGGCACGCTCTACATCGCCCTCACGCTGTTCTCCGCTTTTATACAGGCGGCTTGGGGATTAGCCATCAGCAGAAGGCTCGCCGCTGGCGAAAAGGGTGAGAATCGCTGGAGAACGCGCAAAAGCGGTGGAGATGATGCTCATATTGAGCCTGTCTACTCCGGCAGAGCGTCCTTTAAGGATGCTGTGATGCGAGGTGTCAAAAGCTCCGGAAACATTCTTAAAAGGATAATTCCAGCGATGCTCGTGGCGTTGCTCGTCATGGACGTGCTCACGGCGTTCGGCATCATGAATCTCATCGCTGCCGCCTTCGAGCCGCTCCTCCGCCTCTTAAGCCTGCCCGGCGAGTGCGTTGCCGCCCTCGTTGCGCAGTTCGCACATTTCTCCGCAGGATACGCTACTGTCTCCTTCCTCCTCGAAAATCACACCATAACGTATAAGCAGGCGCTGATAACTCTGCTCCTCGGCAGCATGATTGTCATCACGATGATTTACGTCAAGTTCTCCTTCGCCATGTATGTCTCGCTGTTCGGCAGGTTCGGCGTGAAAATCGCAACTGTCGCCTTCTCCTCCAGCATGCTTGCTAAGGTCATCACCATCTTTCTGGTCGTTCTGCTGCCGTAAGTTAACGCCCGAGCGACAATTTGACATTGAGTTAATTAGCTACTAGAAAGAAAGCCAATACCTGTATAAAACACTCCCAAACAAAGCTGAACGTATGAGACGCCTATTTGACAATAATAAATCATAGAGGTGCTTTTGATGTCTTTTATACTGAAGGTAAAGGGTTGCTTGGGGTAATGCCCTTTTCACGAAGCTTAAGCAGTATAGGCTTCATAGCTGCATCTGGGTCGCTGTAAAAATCGCTTCCCCAAATTCTGCAGATCGTCCAGCCCATCCTTTCAAGCTGCCTTTGCCTGATTTGATCTGCCCACCACTTCTCTGGGGGGTGCCACCTGTCGCCGTCACACTCTATGCCGAGTCGTGAATTGGTGCCTTCCACAACTAAGTCTATGCGATAGTGACCAATTTTAACCTGCGGGGTGACACGATACCCTCGGCGCGTCAACCAGCGATAAACCGCCTCCTCAAAAGGAGATTCAAATTTTCCTCCCCTTTTATACTCCTCGAATTTCTTCCTCTCCATCCCAGGTGGTATCTTGCTCTGAATATAATAGAGCAGCTGATATCGCAGATCCTCGGGCTTTAGTTCATCGAGCCTTACAGAATGAAAAAGGATTAGTTTGTCTTTAGCCCGACTAACAGCTACATTGAAGCGCTGTCTATATCGCTTGTCGTCATAGGCCAAAGTGGTCGATCTTTTCTCATCGCTAGCTCCGACTACCATTGAAAGCAAGATTATATCCCGTTCGTCGCCTTGAAAGGTATAGGGATCGCCTACACGGAACTTGTGCTTCTCTTGCTGTTCGGGCGTAATATACTCATCGATTATGTTAAAGATGTAGCGTGCTTGTTCATTGCCAAGGAGAGAAATTACTCCTATGGTTTTGTCTTCGTATCGTGGGTCGTTTACAATTTGTCGAATCCTTTCGCATATCGCCCTTGCTTCCGGTTTGTTGATGTTCAATCTGCCTTCACGATATCCTCCCTCGACGAAGACGCTCTCTAAAACGGGCTCCAAGCGCTCCTCGGGCGGTGGATTGCGCAAGGGGAGGATTTCATCACGGTAGCAAAGCCTGTTACAGAACTCAATAATTTCAGGGACGCAGCGGAAGTGTTCCTTCAGCATCAGCACGCCCTGTCCACTGAATACTATCTCGGCTAAATCATATAAACTTGTCTCCGGGCTGAAATAATCCCAGTTGGGGATATCATTTAAATGCGCTTTGATGAGTCTTTGGGCTTCATTGAGAAGGATGCCAACAGCTTGTGGGCTGATTTGTTCAGGGTCGCCGACAATGATGACCTTCTTGCCTCTGGCTATCGCAAGCAAGGCTCGTATGTCACACTGGCTCGCCTCGTCTATGATGACAACGTCAAAGATGCCGAATTCCGAAGGCGTCGTCTCAGATACTCTGTATAGAGGCATGATCCATGCAGGTACCGCGTCCTTTGCCTGCCGCATTTCCTTTTGAACCAACTTCTCTCTCTGCCATGTGTATTTCCCTCTACCCTTGCCAAGCTTTCTAACTGCAAGGCGCCACCTCTTCAACGCCATTAATTGGGCTTCAGTCAAGTTTTCTATTAAGCTGAGCTTCACTTTTACAAACACAAGCTCTTCTTTTGTCTTCCTCACATCACTTATAAGTCTGTTTTGCTCATCCTCTAACTGGGAAATCGTTTTGATCTTATTGGAGACATCTTGAACATATTTCCTCAGTGCCTTAAACCACCAAGACCTCTGCCAATAAGGGGGACAGAGTTCGTCCTCGGGAACACCCGGCTCCTTCCATTTGCTTGCCCATGACGGAGCCTGTTTTGCCAGTTTATTGAGTAACTTGTTGAATCGTTCGTATTCGGACCTCAAAGAATCTAAGTCCTTCACCTGCCGGTAAGCCTTTTCCCACCTTTCGATGCTCGTCCTGTCGTTGTTTTTGAGACACTCGATCAGTTCCCATACTATCGGATGTGGTTTGCCCTTGGAGGCAATTCTTTGCAAGTTATTCATTAACCTCTTCCGCAGCGCTTCTGAGCGTTGGAGGCTTTTTGCCTCCTTTTTGAGCTTTAAGGCTCCGTATATTCTTTCAAAATTAGCCTCGGTAAGAACTTCGTCCACACCTATGAGCAAGGAGCTTAGAATCCGTCGGGTCTTTGGTAGGCAGACCGTTTCATAGTGAAGGGGTGCCTTCGATTTTTCGATCAGGGACAGCAGTTCTCTGGCGTCCTGCTCCAATATTTCGTCTTCAGGCAACTGTGGAGCATTTATACTTCGAGCGAAGTTATTCCACCGGGGTTTAAGCTCTTTAATAGCGGTTAAAAGTTGAATGTAGTTTAAAATGTCCTCCCATTCCTTCATTGTTCCGGGAACTTTGCCGTTTATGAGCACCGAGTTCAAAGCCCGCCTCTTCCGCATATCAAAAAATCCAAAAGGCTTCTTCCCGCTTTTTAAACGGTCCACAGCTTGGACGACATAAGCCTCTAACTCCTCCAAGCTAAAATCCTCCGGCAAAGCGATGCTTTGAAGCAGGTCTCGAGCTTGGTAGAGCTTCTTCAGCTTCTCAACCTCTATACTGAGGTTTTTGATAGCCTGTTTAATCTTATCCGCTTCGATGGACCCTTCTTTCAACCTCGCCAGCAGTAGGCGCTGCCAGCTCTCGCTAATCCGCTGGTAGTAACTTTTTAATCTTTCCAATGCTTTAAGCGAGGCCTCCAGAGCCTTTTCACTCTCGCTTTTGAACAGAAGTCCCGGAATGCACTGTTGTATGGCATTATTGATTTGAATACTTCTCTGAAAGTCCTCCGTAATTTTTTGAAACTCTGCTCCAGTGACCAAGTCTTCCGCCTTCGGCAAATCGTAGGAAAGCTCGTCTAGATGACTATAAAGGCGTCTCCGTAACGTTTTGAGTTCTTCAATTTCTTCTTCGGAAAGAGGGGGCTTCGCTATTATATGAACAAATTCTCTTTTGCCGGAGCATTCGACTTTAACCTTATACTTCGGCGAGTCCTTAAGCCAGGTATGTCTTCCCTCTTCCTCCTTTACCCTCTTGATGACCTCAGCAAGCAAAAGTTCCTCATCGTCGAACTTGACGTACCTGAACTGGGCGGAGGATAACTCCTTTATTTTCCTTTCAATGGTAGTCAATCTTTCACGGAGCTTATCAAGCTTGCTTTCAAGCTCCTCCATCTCCTTCCGAAGCGCGTCAGGCTGTGATGAGGAAACAATTTCTGTAATGGTGGCGACCGCTCTCTCTAATCTTTCTCGGCCGTCACGAACATTGCTTAACACGCTCATACAGAGCGGTCTTAGCTTTTCAGGGAGCATGTCGTGAAGCACGGTGAGGGCTTGATCCTTCTGACTGGTGACCAGCACCCGCTTGCCTTTAGCCATGAAGTGACAAATCAAATTGGCTATGGTATGGCTCTTCCCGGTTCCTGGAGGCCCCCAGACGACGACACCATCGTAGCGCTCAATACGGTCAAGGATTTGGATTTGCTCATAGTTTGCGGGCTTGGGGAACAGTATTTGTTTATCCAAGACCACCTTCCATTCGTCAAACTCCTTCCCCTCATCTCGCCGAGGCTTCTTTTCTGGCTCACGGACAAATGACAGGAGCGCTCCCGGCGGCTTAACCGCCTTCCCCCCTTTCCTAAGCTTGTCACGAAAAGATTCTATATCCCGCATTATGGCGTCCTGGCGGCGTTTGCGCAGGAAAAGGACCCAGCAATTGACGATACGCAATTTGTTGTTAGGGATTAGGTTGTCAACCTCGGAGAGCTCAATGAATTCTCCATCCGGAGCCAATCTCCCTGCTATTTCTCTCAAAATAGGGAAGCAAAAGTCGAGGGGATACGTAGATCCCTGAGACGTAGCTTCCTCCGTTGCTCGGAGGGCATTTACGAACCGCCCTCGAACATCAGACAAATCAGGCAACCCAGTGTCTATTAATACGTCAAGCTCCAGCTTGGGTTCTGCGTCATCTTCCGGGAATATGTGGATCACACCCTCGCTGGCACGGTATTCAATAACCATGCGCTGCGTTACCAGCGGATACTTGATCATATACTTATTGCCTTTCCAGAGGAGGAGACCATGCCCCCATATAAGTTCAAGCTGCTCATCATACTTTAACCGCTCGTTAACTTTAAACAACTTGTCAAACAGAGCTTGCACTTTCTTCTTAATTCTAGCTTTTTTCGCCCATTGTTCCCATTTCTCAAGATACTTTCTAAATGCATTCTCCCTAGATTTATTTTCATGAAAGCTAACCACCTTCTGATTTTTTCCTTCTGTGATGAGTTGCCGTTCAATTATCTGTGGCTCCTTATCCGGACTATTAGAAACTTCAACCCAGCCTTCAAGGATTTTGGGGATTTTAGGAGGGTTTGGTATGTTTTGACGATGGATTGAGAGCCAGAACAAATCATCCCCCGAAGCTGTAAATAGAAAAACACCGGGGGCATCGGGCAACTCGTTTTGGAAGAGAATAAAATCCTCCTGATGCTCTTCAACCGTTCGAAACACTCTAAGACCGAGCCTAACGACTTCTTGAAGATAATCAAAAAGGGCTTTAGCCCTATCTTCTAACTGCTGGCCCATCGAGGTTAAACCTCCGCATCTTAGATCGCCCAGCCCCAAGCTGCAAAGGGCGGAAGGACATTTGAGGAAGTTGCATAAATAACTTACGAACATCTCTCAGCTACATCGAGAGGGGATACTTCTACGGCAAAGTTACACATTTAAAGCATCTTCAATCCGCTCGCATGCCTCCTTTATCCTTTCAACAGTCGTCGTCAGCGCGAATCTGACGTAACCGTCGCCGTGTGCCCCAAAACCAATACCGGGCGTCACAACCACCGCCGTCCGCTCAAGGAGCAGCGTTGCGAACTCTAACGACGAATAGCTCTCAGGAACCTTCGCCCAGACGTAAAATGTCGCCTTTGGCGTCTTAGCCTTTATTCCAGCATCTCTTAACCCTTTTATCAGGGCGTCCCGCCGCTCTTTATACGTGCGGACGTTGCGTTCGATGACGTCCTGCGGACCTTTGAGGGCGGCGACCGCCGCGAGCTGCACCGCTTGAAACACGCCCGAATCCACGTTCGTTTTTATTTCCCTGATGCCCTTCAAAACGTCGGCGTTGCCGACGACGTAGCCTATTCTCCAACCGGTCATGTTGTAAGTTTTGGAGAGCGTGTTGAACTCCACGCCCACCTCAAAGGCGCCGTCGGCTGCAAGGAAGCTCATCGCTTTGTAGTCGTCGAAGGTTATTTCCGAGTATGGATTATCGTGCATGACGATAACGCCGTAATCCTTTGCGAAGTCCACAACCTCCTTAAAGAACTCCTTGGAGGCGCCCGCCGCTGTCGGGTTGTTGGGGTAGTTCAAAAACAAAAGTTTCGCTTTCTTGGCAATATCCACGTCGATTTCTGAGAGGGAGGGCTCAAACTCATTTTCTTCAGTCAGAGGCAACTCGTGGGGGACGGCGTCGGCGAGCACCGTCGCATTCTTGTATACGGGATACGCCGGGTCCGGCACTAACGCAACGTCGCCAGCATCGAGAAACGCAAACGCCGCATGTGCGATACCCTCTTTCGAGCCGATGAGCGTCAGCACTTCTGTTTCAGGGTCTAATGTCACGCCCTTCCGCCGCTTATACCACTCGGCGACTGCCTCCCTGAACGCCAGCAGCCCCTCATACGACGGATACCTGTGATTCTGCGGGTCCTTCGCCGCCTCGTATAACGCCTCAATAACGTGCGGCGGCGTTGGCAAGTCCGGGTCGCCGACGCTCAAATCTATGATGTCAGCGCCCTCTTTTTTCTTCTGCGCCTTCTTTTCGTCAATCTCCGCAAAAAGATACGGCGGCAACGAACGCAGCCTCCTCGCATGCATCACTGTGAAAGTCGCCGACTCTCGTATTTAAACTTTCGTGCTTGCCCTCGCAGGAAAGACGCTCGTAGGAACGACGATGTGGGATTTACCTCGCTGACAGGTGCTCACCAATGAACTGCATAAACCTTTTTATATCTTAAACTTTTTATCATCAATCTGTATGAGTGCTTTGGATAAGCTCGTGGGGAACTCCACGCATTTTAAGATAATGAAGTTATATTACGAGAACATGGACCTTTCAGAGAACATCTCAGAAATATCCCGCATCATAAACAGGAGTCATATAACAGTGAAGAAAGCGATAAACGACTTGGAGAGCATAGGGGTGTTAAGAGAGAAGCGAATAGGGCGTTCGAGGGTCGTGACGATAAATGAGGAGAGCCCTTACACAAAGGCAGTGTTTGAATTCTTCAAGAACGTGAAGGAAATCGAGGAAAAAACATTTCTTGAGTCGTTGATAAAAAGAAAGGCGTCCTTTGAAGCTTCGAATAAGTGATTAGTGGCGGAGAATGTTGTATGCTGCGAGTGTGCAGAAGATGGCTTCTTCGGTCCTTACGGTGGCGGTGCCTTGTCCCGGCACGGTGTTCACGACGTGCCCGCCGAAGTCCTCATAAGTCAAGCCCTCATCTGCTAAAATTTCCTTCAAGCCCCGACTCGGCGAGCCGAAGACGAACGCAATGTCGCCTTTGAATATTTTCTTCATTGGCTCCACATCGAAAACGCCGAGCCTTGACGTGAATATGATCTTGCATTTCCTCCCCGATTTCTTTAGGGTTTTCCCTAGACTCCCACCTCGTCGCACGACGTAGCCCCAATAAAACGGAATCTCCTCACGCCTCGCAAGCTGCACCTCCAAAGGCTCCTTTGAAACTACTTTCACGGTCACCCGCCCACGAGCATCGCCGCCCCGCCGCAGGACGGCATACTCCTCCACCCCTATGTCCACTAACGCCTTCTTGGCGTCCTTGCTCACTACGACCCCCTCCCTAAACTCTCCAACCTCCAAGCTTGCTTTCTTTGACGCCGTGGGGTGGTGCTTTGTCCGCAGCGGCGGGATGAGTCCCACAAACCTCAGCTCCGGCTCCAAGCCAAAAAGACGCTTCCGCAAGTATTGCGGCGTTTCCGCGTATTTCAAGACCTTCTCTATGAAGCGGCTATCATCGTGCTCTCTGTCTTTGTATATCACAATTTCGTCAACGCAGAATATCGAGGCGGCTCTCGCCACCTGCCCCACTTTATATGTTTTCACCCTCTCGTCCGCCACGTCTATCGTCAGCGACGACGGTATTAAGATGCAAAGCATTATTACTAAATACTCTAAGTGGGGAAAATACCTTACGGAGCTACGCCCTTCTTAGGGGTCTGTTTCATTTTAAACTCACCTGCGAGTTTCTTTAAACATCTTCAAAGAAAAACAGCCCCGCGCAACCCGCTCACCTACGGGACTCACCCCCCTCGCTCTTATATGCCTGAGCGGGGCATTTATCAATAATCACGGATTTTCCTTGCATCTATGTTTTTGTCTCTTCCTGAAAAAAGCAAAGTAGTTACATACTTTTCGGAATATGACTCATCTTACTCCTCCAAGGTTTCACGTTAATCTCGGCATATGCATTTCCCGTTAGTCTTAACAACAATTCCGTCAACTGTATGTATGTTTCTTCTCTCAAAACAACAGCGAGGTAAAAGATAAATTATATTTGCCTCCAATTGAGGGTAATGGTGGAGAGGCTAAGGGCGGCCCTTTCAAAGCGGGATAGAAAGACGATGGAGGATGAAAATTTTTCAAGAGCTGCGGTTTTGGTTCCTGTCTTCAAAAAGGACGAGAAGTGCCACATACTCCTCATAAAAAGGACCGAGGAGGTGCAGCACCACAAAGGCGAGGTTTCATTCCCCGGAGGCGCCTACGAAGAGGAGGATGGCGATTTGCTAACTACGGCGCTGCGGGAGTGCGAGGAAGAAATAGGATTGAAGCCCGACGACGTCAGCGTCCTCGGGGCGCTCGACGATGTAAAGACGTTAAGCTCAAGGTACATAATCACGCCTTTTGTAGCGCTGGTTCCTTACCCTTATGAGTTTAAAGCGAATGTGCGTGAGGTTGCACGGGTTTTTGCGGTGCCGCTTTCGGAGTTTCTCGATGAGAGGAATTTTAAGGGCGACAGATGGGTGTGTGACGGCGAGGAAATCTGGGGCGCCACCGCCATGATTTTAAAACAGTTACTGGAATTGCTGAGATGATTGAGTGCTGAAATGATTGAGTGCTGAAAGATGAGTGAGGAAGAATTAAGAAAGATAAGGATGAAGAAGCAGAAAGAGCTGGAGGCAAAAATTAGGGAGAGGATGAAGATGCAGGAGATAGACCACCCTTTGGTTATAACTGACGAGACCTTCGAAGAGGTAATCCGGAAATATCCGCTCGTCGTCGTGGATTTCTGGGCGCCGTGGTGTCCGCCGTGCAGGATGATAGCGCCGATAATAGAGGAGCTTGCGAAGAAGTATGCCGGGCGTGTTGTCTTCGGCAAGCTGAACACCGACGAAAACATGCGGACCGCCGCCTCTCTCGGGATAATGGCGGTTCCCACGCTCATGATTTATAAGGACGGCAGGCTCGTCGACCAAATCATCGGAGCGCTCCCGAAGAAGCACTTGGAAGCCCGTATTGAAAAATGGCTTTGAGCAAGACGGGAAAAAAGGAAATAGTGAAGTTATTTGCGGACATCGGCTACCAAGTCCATCCTGAAGCAATTCCGCTGCTGAAAAAGTATGAGGGCTCTCTACAAAGGCTCGTGGAGGATGTGAAAAAGGTTTTCGGGGACTCGCTCCTCGTCATAGAAAGGGCGCATGTGGAAAAGCTTTTAGAGCGAAAAGTGCTTTTAGATTTAGAGCAGGTGGGGGGCACGGCGCCAGCGCCCCGAATCATAAAATCCTTCAACGACAGCTCCCGACAGCCGCAACAGCCGCAAATGCAGCTCCAACAGCTATTCCTCGATAGATACAAGAGGATAAGTAAGATATTAAAGGCAAGGATAAACGCAAGACCAATAAAGCGGGTTAAGAGTGGCGATTCTGAGGTTTCTGTCATCGGGCTCGTCTCTTCCGTGGCGAAGACCCGGAAGGGCAACGTCATCGCCGAACTCGAAGACCCTACGGGCACTATTCCTGTGATTTTCCAGAAAGACGTGAACCTCCTGCTTGATGAGGTTGTCGGCGTAACGGGACGCTTGACCAAAGACCACAGATACCTCATTGCTGAGAGGATTGTTTATCCTGAGGTTCCACTTTATAATGAGAAAAGAGAGAAGATTGGAAACGGGTCGGAGGGGCATAAGGCGCTGTTCATCTCAGACATGCACTTTGGTAGCAAACAGTTTTTAGAAGAACGGTGGAATCGCTTCATAGACTGGTTAAAACGGCGCACCGATATTTCTTACGTGGTCGTCGCTGGCGACGTCGTCGACGGTATCGGCATCTACCCAAGGCAGGAGGAAGAGCTTCTGATTAAAGACATCTACGAGCAGTATGAGCTCGCCGCCGCGTATCTTCGGGAAATCCGCCACGCACACATAATAATCTCGCCCGGAAACCACGACGCTGTGCGGCAGGCGGAGCCGCAGCCGCCACTTTCGGGCGAAATCGCCGAGATGTTCCCGAAGAACGTGCATTTTGTCAGCAGCCCTGCAACCTTCGAAATCGCGGGCAGACATATCGTCGTGTATCACGGGCAGTCCTTCGACGACATCATCGGCGAAATTCCGGGGCTAAGCTACGAGGAGCCTCTAAAACTAATGATGGAGTTGCTGAGGCGGCGGCATCTCGCCCCGATATACGGGAAGAGCGTCCCAATCCTCCCACAGGGCGGTGAGGACCATGCCGTCATCGAGAGCGTGCCGGACGTGCTGCACTGCGGGCACTCGCATACCGTCGGCGTCGCAAGATACAGGGGCGTCCTGCTCATAAATTCAGGGACGTGGCAGGCGCAGACGAAATATCAGAAGAAAAGGAGCATAGAGCCGGTACCGTGCCGTGCGACGCTTGTGGACTTAACCGCAATGCGGGCGAAGGTTTTGAATTTCGCAGCCGCCTCTTGAATTTCAACCGCACTACTTCCAAAAAGCTTTAAGGCATGCATACTTGAGAATAACCCATGATGAAAGGGCTGCAAAGAGCCGTGGAGGAAGCCGCTGAGATTATAAAAGAGCATAAGTTTGTGAGAATAATTTCACATTATGACGCTGACGGCATAACAGCCGCTGGAATATTATGCAATGCGCTGCATCGCCTTGGAATTAAATTCCATGTGTCCCTCGTTGGCAAACTGGACTCTTTGCTCTTGGAAAATTTGTTGGATGAAGAGCTTGTCATCTTTTGCGATATGGGGAGCGGGCAGCTCGGCAACCTGCCCCGCTTAAAAGGCACAACTGTGGTTTTAGACCATCATATCTGCGAAAGGGAGCAAAAAGACGGCATACTGCATGTGAACCCTTATCTTTTTGGGATAAACGGCATGGACGAGGTCTCCTCCGCAGGCATCTCATACCTGCTGGTGAAGTGTGTGGATGAGAAGAACGTGGAGCTCGCAGGGCTCGCAATCGCCGGGGCGCTCGGCGATAAGCAAGTGATGACCGGAATAAACAGGGAAATCTTGGAAGAAGCTGTGAGAGCGGGCGTCGTTTCTGTGCGGCGGGGGCTGCGGCTGGGCGCAGGCGTCATAAAAGATATGCTCCTCTTCTGCACCGACCCGTATTTGGAGTTTGCGGGCGAGCCCGAGCTGGTAGAGGCGTTTTTAGCGGACATGAAAGTCAACGGCACGAGGCGGCTTAATGAACTTTCGGAGGCGGAGCTGGAGCGGCTTACTGCGGGGCTGCTTTCGAGAGCGTCGGCGGCGAGCCGTGATGCGCTGATAGGAGACGTTTACACGTTGAACTTCGAGGTCATAAAGGATGGAGCGAGCTTTGCAAAGACACTTGACGCCGTCGGACGCTTCGGCAAGATGGGCGTCGCCGTCGCCCTCTGCATGGGCGATGAGAGCGCCCTCGACGAGGCTTTATACCTGCACAGAAAATTCCAAAGTAGGCTCGTTGCTGAGCTGAAAAGAGTCCGGGAGGGGATGCCCTCCAGCGAGAACCTTAGATATTTCTATGTGAGAGAGAAGAACATCACGGGCGTCCTCGCCGGCATCATCGCCCGCTACATCTCCCCCGACAAATCCGTCGCCACGATTAATAAGAATCAGGGTAAAGAGACGAAAATCTCAGTGCGCTGCTCACGAACTCTCCTCTCGCAAGGCATCGACCTCGCAAAAGCCGTAGCCACAGCCGCAAACGCCGTCGGAGGGCGGGGCGGTGGGCACCCAGTAGCGTCGGGTGCTGCCATCCCTGAAGGTGCAGAAGCCGAATTCCTTAAAATCCTTGATAAGATAATAGGAGAGCAGAAAAGAGCTGCACAGAAGAAAACTGGAAATGCATGAGGAGTTAAGGAAATTTGGGAGGAAACTCGTGGAAAGCGGGCTCGTTTCCTCGCACTTTGGAAATATCAGCACACGAATCGGACGCAAGATGCTAATCAGTAGGAGCGGCGCCATGCTCGACGAGCTCGACGAGGCGAGTGTCGTCGAAGTCGATTTGGAAAAGCCGTCGAGCCTCGACATCATTGCGTCGTCGGAGGCGAACGTCCACCGTGCAATCTACAAAAATACATCGGCGCTCGCAATAATACACACGCACTCGCCGTTCGCAGTCGTGCTGTCGCTGCTCTGCGGCGCTCGTGGCGAGAGAAAAATCGTGCCAGTGGACACTGAAGGCTCTTACTTCCTACACGAAATCCCGCTTGTCCACGGCGGCGCCGGCACTGAGGAGCTCGCGAAAAACCTCGCAGACGCCCTAACAGAGCATAAGGCGGCAATCGCCGTCGGGCATGGTGCGTTCTGCATCGGAAAAATTGTCGAAGAGGCGTTCGTCGTCGCCTCCATGGTCGAACACAGCTGTAAAGTCAAATACTTTTACGACTTGCAGCGAAGCATTGGTTTTCGGGGATGAACCACCTTACGTCCTGCTCTCGCTCGTCGCTGTCGGCAAAACGTAAACGTACCTCTGCCCTAGGTGCTGAGAACTCACCCAAGTTGATATTTCATTTAATTTGTCGGAATATATACAAACTTATTCATGCTCACTGTTTCTGTTCTCCCATGACGAGGTGACCTCCTCCCCTCGCTTACGCAAGGGGCTTCCACCGTGAAGCTTGCGAGGTTGGGCGTTCACTCGGAGCTTCACGCTCTGAGCTCATGCACCTTCAGGGCGGTCACGAACCGCATCCCACCCCTCTCGTTAAGGAGTGGGCTACAAGAGAATATGTGTTCAGAGAAGTATCTAAATCTAACCCACCCTCCTCCCCTTGCGTATCCCCACGCTTACGCATGGGGTCTTGCAAGCAACAGAAAGATAAAAATGTTGCGATGGGGCGTCTCCGAAACCTGATTAACGACCTCAAAACTCGCCCGCACGTTGCGCAACGAAGTTCTCGTTTATATCTACACCTACGAGCGTCTTCGGCTCGTAGGGGCTTGAGGAAACTTTTGCTGATAGTCGTCTCTACGTTTTAAGCTACCTACATGCTTCAAAGTCTCATTGGTTGAAGGCATTGTGGAATCCGAGCATGAGAGCATCAAGCAGCGCCGCATGGCTACGAGCTTGAAACACAGCACCCTCCCCAACGAACTATGAACATACATACGGAATCACAAAGGATGCAAGGGGCTTTGGTGAATAAGGTTCTTCTAAAGAAATTCCTACAATCCCAATTTGCGTATTTCTCACTTCGTTTCAACCAGTCCAGAGAATACGAGATGTTAAAAGAATGCTCGAGCCGAGCCTGCGGTCTTCAACGTCTACAACCCCGTAATTAGGAACATCGCCGGAACGCCCAACGCAACTGTCGCCTACAAAATCGTAGGGATGGAAGCACTCGCTTATATCCACATTTACGACTCGAATTGTCCTTTCAAGGAGCTAGACCTCCTCAACCCCTTCGGCGGCGCTTACAGGGTTGCAAGATGCGACTTAAGGGGCTGTTGCGTCTCAGCCCACGAGCTTCTTCGCGCCGTTCAATGCGTCGGTATGTAGCCCTTTTACAATGCCAGAACCGCAATCCTCATATTTGAAGACTCAGCAGGTTGGCGTTGCGTGACGTTCCCTCGGGATAACTTTCTAAACCCTCCAGAACGTCCTCAGGAATCGTTGTGTATATTGCTTCGGCATCCACGACTCTAACTTTTTGCTCTTGTCCTCTCCACGTTCGAAATTTTCTTCCACACCTGTCATAGCTTATCAGGTTTGATTTGCATGAAGACTTAAGTAACAGCAGCCAAACAGAAACGCAGGTGAAACCATGTCGAAGAAAATCTTAGCGTTGTTTTTACTCTTAGTGTCGGTCTGCGGCTGCGTGGAGCATCAGAGGCTGACAATCGCAGGCTCTACGACGCTTCTGCCCGTGATTGAAGAGTGCGCCCGCCTCTTCATGGAGCAGCATCCCGCCGTCAGGATAACGGTGGCGGGCGGCGGCTCCGGGCACGGCATCAAGGCGGTCGGCGCCGGAAACATAGACATAGGGATGGCGTCTCGGGACGTGAAGTCCGAGGAGCTTGAGCTTTATCCGAACTTAAACCTCATACCCGTGGCGGCGGATGGCATCGCAATCATCGCCCATCCGAACAATCCTATTGAAAATTTGACGCTTGAGCAGATTGCGAGGATTTTCAGCGGTGAAATTAAAAACTGGCGGGAGTTGGGCTGGGAGGACGCTGAAATTCACGTCGTCACGAGGGAATACGGCTCGGGCACAAGGGCAACGTTCGAAGAGCATGTGCTCAAGCCCTTTGGCGTCGAAATGTCGGCGGCGGCGCTCACTAAGCCTTCGAACGGCGACGTCCGAGCCACAGTCTCGACGGACAGACATGCCATCGGCTACCTCTCCATCGGCTATGTCGACGCCTCCATAAAGGCCATAAAAGTGAACGGCGTCGAGCCCTCACACGAAAACGTGATGAGCGGTGAGTATCCAATCTCAAGGAAGCTTTACCTAATAACAAAAGGTGAGCCGGACCCGTTGGAAAGCGAGTTTATAGAGTTCGTGCTCGGACCTGAGGGGCAAGAGGTCTTTGGGATGTGGGGCTATATCCCGGTCGGAATGATGCCTTCATCACCAGCAACAACACCGCCACCGAAAACGGCATCACCGTCGCCCACGCCGACAGAGGCAGCAACAGTGAATCCCTAAGGCTTAAAGCGAAAACAACGAGCGACGCAGAAAGCTATGCCGCTCCGCACAAATAAGACGAGCTAAGCGCTGCCGACGGCTTTTTCGACGAGGTAGATTCCGTCTTGGAAAACGCGGGGGTCCCTTCTTTTTATCTTTGTCGCTTGCTCGATGTTAGCAGCAGTCTGTCCCACCGCTTCCTTGTTTATGCCTGTTACGATGATGTCCCTGCCCTTAACTTCAACCTTCACGTCCCCGACGATTTCCGCAACTCTCGGGCGCTTCTCGCCGAGGAAGTTTGAAATTTCCACTTTATTGCCCACGACCTTCACCTGTATCGGGAAGTGCGAATACACCACCCTTAATTTATATGTGAAACCCTCGGTCACGCCGGTTATCATGTTTTTGATGTGCGCTGCGAATGTGCCCGCGACCGCTCTCACTTTTCTCCGCGGCGCCTCCCAACGCACGAAAACGCTCTGCCCCTCCCGCTCTATTTTCACGTTCGGGTGCCACAGCCGCCGCTCGACCACGCCTTTCGGTCCTGAAACTCTTACATTTCCCTCTTTAATTTCCACTTCCACGCCTTCCGGCATCGGGATGCTGATCTCGTCGGGCAAATGCCCCACCCCAGCTTAGTTTGATGGACATCTTATTAATTCGTTCTCCCATTTATTTATGGCGGCAACCATGAGCAGGGAGAAAATTCTGATAGAGGCGTTGCCTTACATTCGGGAGTTTTACGGCTCGACGATGGTGATTAAGCTCGGTGGGCACGCCCTAGTCGACGAGGCAACGATGGAGGACGTCATTAAGGACGTCGTTCTCCTGCGGTTCGTTGGCATAAATCCGGTGGTGGTGCACGGCGGCGGTCCTGAGATAACGAGGCTCATGGAACGCCTCGGCAAGCAGCCGAAGTTCGTCGCCGGTCTCAGGGTTACGGATGACGAGACTATGGAAATCGTCAGGATGGTGCTCGTGGGGAGCGTGAACGAGCGCATCGTCTCGCTCATCAGTAAGCACGGGGGGAAGGGCATCGGGCTCTCGGGCAACGATGGCAGGCTTATCATCGCCGAAAAGCTGCGCAGAGTGCGGCGGGGCGACGTTGAAGAGGAGGTGGACCTCGGCTGGGTCGGCGAAATTAAGGCGATCAACCCCGAGGTCATCAAGATGGTCGTAACGCACGGCTACATCCCAGTGGTCTCGCCAATTGCTGTAGATGAGCAGGGTAACAGCTTGAATGTGAATGCGGATACCACCGCCGGCGAAATCGCAGCCGCCCTAAAAGCGAAAAAGCTGATAATACTTACGGACGTCCCCGGACTCCTTAGAGACCCTAGAGACCTTTCAACATTGATTTCCGAGATTTCAAGAGACGAAGCTCGGCGACTCATTAAGGGCGGTGTCGTGGAGAGTGGCATGCTCCCAAAGCTTGAAGCTTGCGTAAAAGCGGCGTCCGTTGGCGTCGTCTGCCACATCATCGATGGGCGGAAGCCTCATTCTCTCCTGCTCGAACTCTTTACAGACGCCGGCGTCGGCACTATGCTCCGATAAGCGGTTAGTAGCAGACGGCAAATGCTCACATCGTAGAGAGGAAACTGTATCAATTAGTTTAAAGCGTTTTTAATGTCTCAACGAATATCTCAGGGTTTTTAACACTTAGCATGACCGCAAAGTTGTTTGTCGGGACGTAAACGACGGTGTTGCTCGTCACGAAGAGCAGGGCTTTTTTGCCGTTTCTAAGTTTGAACCAGCCCTCTTTGTAGCCGGGGAGCCCTATGCCGTTCGTCCTGATTCTCGGCTTATATTCGCTCTTGACGCTCAGGTCGAGCGTGCGGATGCCGTTTTTGATTATTTGCTCTTTTGGGATGAAGCGTCCGTAAAGACTGCCTTTTATCCTGAGACCGTCGTTTTCGACCTCGACGGTGACGTTCCGCATGCTGTAAGCGATGTAAGCGAAGAGAAGTAGCAGCGCTAAGCACACAACAACTATTGAGAGCGTGACGACCCACGCTGTCGAGGACGGCGGCACCAACTCGAACCTCATCGCTTTACGTTCCTCATCCGAGCATATATATTTTGAGACAACCAATTCTCAGCCAGCCGGTGATTTCATGCTGGAAGGTTACGACGTCTCAAAGCTGAGCATTGGGACGCTTGGCTCGCACTCCGCTTTGAATATTTTAAAGGGGGCAAAGGACGAGAGCTTCCGCACAGTCGTCGTTTGCAAACACGGCGACGAGCTTGTGTATGAGCGTTTTAGAGTTGCTGACGTTATGATCAGCGTGGAAAGCTTTGAGGAGCTTGCCAATGATGAAATTCAGGAGCGCCTGCTCGAATTAAATACGATACTCGTGCCACATGGCTCCTTTAACGCTTACATCCCGACAGAGAAACTTTTGAAGCTAAGAGTCCCGATGTTTGGGAACAAGCAACTGCTCGTCTGGGAGACGAATCGGGAGCTTCAGGAGCGCTGGCTGAGGAGGGCAGGGCTCCGCCTTCCTAAAGTCTTTAAAAGCCCTGACGAAATAGACCGTCTTGTTATTGTTAAGTTTCCGGGCGCCCGCGGCGGGCGTGGCTACTTCCTTACAAGCTCACCTGAAGACTTCTGGAAAAAGGCTGAAAGTTTTTTAAAAGTGGGGGTTTTGCGTGAGGAGGACTTAAGGGATGTGCATATTCAGGAATATGTTGTCGGTGTGAACGTCTATCCTTCGTATTTCCGCTCATTGTTGCACGAAGAAACAGAACTTCTTGCAATAGACCGACGCTACGAGGCAAATGTGGACGCTCTCTGGAAGATTCCTGCGTCGGAGCAGCTACAACTTGACTTAAGTCCGACTTACACCGTCGTCGGGAACATTCCACTGATGCTTAGAGAGTCTTTGCTTGCAGAAATCCTGAGGATGGGCGACGCCGTGGTCGAGGCGTCTGAGAAAATAGCGATGCCTGGCATCATCGGCGCTTTCTGTCTCGAAACCGTGATTACCGAAAACCTTGAAATTTACACTTTCGAAATATCAGCCCGCATCGTCGCCGGCACGAACGTTGGCATCGGCACATCGCCCTACGCATACCTCCGACATGGCGAAAACATGTTCATGGGGCGGCGGATTGCCCTTGAGATAAAGGAAGCGGCAGAGCAGGGGAGGCTTGAGGAAGTTCTGACTTAAGCATCAGAGACGCCCTCGCCGCTACTTTTGCCGCCCCAACAACGTGGGTAAGTGCCGGGCTCCATCAAAACCTTTTTCGTTTCGACACAGATTCCCTTTTCGGCCCTCAGCATTTCTACGGCGTCGAGCTTCGCCTCGCCGACAGCAACAGCCTCCCTTTTCAGCGTAAAGACCACGACTGCGTCGCCGGCGTTAATACGACGGTCGAGCTGCACGATGCCAGGCGCTGCAAGGTCTGCACCGTGGCAAATCGCATCGACGGCGGTATCCTTCACTACCACATACGGAAGCTCGCGCACCGCCTGCTCCATCGGTATCAGAATACGGCGTAAAAAACTCTCGTCGCCATCTTCGTAAAAAACGTAAGCGTCTTTTAGGTCGTGAAGTGTGATGGAGTCTTTCTCTGAGAAAACGCCCGCTTTAGTGCGGCGGAGCTGAAACATGTGAGCGCCGACGCCGAGCGCCAGCCCGATGTGATGGCAGAGCATCCTAATGTAGGTGCCGGCTTCGCACCGCACCCTGAACAAAACTTCTTTGCCCTCAACCTCCAGAACGTCCAGCGAGTAGATTTTCCTGATGCGGATGCGACGTTTCACTGCCGACTTCAATGGCGGACGCTGGTAAATGCTGCCGACGAACTCCTTACACACCCGCTTTAGCACGGACGGCTTGACTTCCTTGTGAAGACGCATCAGGCAGACATACTCTTTCTCGCTCGCCAGCAGACCCGAGAGCTTCGTTGCCTTTCCGAGGAGTATTGGAAGGACGCCTGTAACCTTTGGGTCAAGCGTGCCGACGTGCGCCGCCTTCCTCGCCCCCAGAATCTCCTTGACCCATAGTGTTACTTGATGTGACGTTGGTCCCCTTGGCTTGTCGATGACCACGACACCACGCTCTATCAACCCTGGAATGCTCCTGTGCTCTGGCTCGCATCCATACTTCTTGCTCGTGAACGCCTCCGCCTTGACCAGCTCCGTTGCAGCCACGCATTTATTTTCCCCGTTATACTTGATATAAGCGAAGGGGTTCGGTCTAAGCGGTTTTCAAGGTTGAATCTTTTAACAATCAAGCCCAGCCAAAGCGCTGCTAAGCCGTAGCTTAATGCATTCACCACCGGAGACGGAACAAGAGCCCAGCGGGTAGCACGACGACGACCAGTAGCTGCCATTAATTAATCGCAAAGAGAGTGATAGATTGTAAAATGCTTCTTTCTGGGACGCCAAGCTCATCGTCTTCATAACTGAACAAAAATAGCATAGTCAGCAACGAGACGTCAAGCGGCAAAAGAGCCGCAAGCGGAAGTAGAAGCAACGAAGAACGCTCGAAGACGCTGCCAACGCCGCCGCGGGGATTACGGACGCAAAGGATGCCGAAAGCGCCTTGTTCGTGGCGAACTGTCCCTTTGTTATCGGCATAGCCTTCAAAAGCTCGATTTCCCGTCGCTCCGCAACGCAACGAGACGAAAACCTGCGGCAGGATGAAGTAAATCGGGATTAAAAACCCGACAACCATCGAAATCCGCCTGAAAATTATTTTCAAGTCCTTCAGCGGCATCGCTAAAACCCATCGCCAAGAGCTTTGACGAGCCTGCATCTCGTAATTCCTTCACGCCACACGTCGCCACGCCCAAAACGAATTCCGGCTCCAAAACGCCTCGCTAAACCCTGCTCGTCGCAAAATACTACAGCAACAAAAATGCCGCAAAATAACCAACGAGCAGAAGCACGTTTCTTCAACCTCAAATATCAAAGCGGTGGAAAACGGGAAAACGATGGAGTACTTGGCAAAAATTCTTGTGAACTCCTCGCTGTATCGCGTCAAGTAATTTTGAAGGTACTTAGAGCGCAAGACGCACTTCATGACAGCGTTAAGCCTAAAATCTTGACGATGTTCTTCAAAAACTGTCACTTTGAGGGGTCGTAAGAAATTCGCAGCCCGAAGAGGGAAAATGAGTAAACGACAGCATGCCCGACGAGGACTCCCATTAACACCCAAGAGCAACAGGAGCGCGGCTGTCGTCGGGTGTTTCGCCGTCAGGACGACAACGCTCGGGGCACTGCGAACGCAACGCCCGCCAACGCATCAATCAGCAGAAACGCGCTCAGGTAAAGAGCACCAAACCGCACCGGCTTTAAAGGCTCGAAGATGTCCAACGACGTTTACGTAGGAGGCTTGAACCGTCGTCGTGTGGAGCGCGAAAATAAATGACAGTAAAGCAAGGGTCACTGCGATAGAAGAATAATGTTTTCGTTGTTCGTAGCGGTGATGCTCGATGCAATGAATGCGCCGAAATGAGGAGGAAGAAAAAAGTTCTTGCTAAATTTCTTTGACGCTCAGCCCTTCAACTCTCTTTTTAAACCGCTCCATATCATTAGCCGCTGCGGGATTCTTCTTCAGCATCTTCACATTTGATAATACAATTACTTCATAAGATTCAACAATTCTGTTATCTTTAAACAATCGTAACGTTATTAGCATTGCTGACCTCTCTTAGTCTTGATTCTAAGTCCCACAAACTTCCACATACGCTTCTCACTCTATATAACCGTCTCACTCCTCAAAGTTTTCCTCTTTTGCTGCTTCTACTCTTTTTTCAAATTTGCTGAGCTTGCAGCCGTATTTGCTCTCAAGCAATTCATTCTCGCTTTTACTGCGGCTACCTGAGAAATTATCTTTAACCACTTATATCCACAATTTCACCCTTGAGACCCTTTTACCGTTATACTTTGGACCGTGTTAGACTTAAATTTAAGGACGGGTTGGGCAAAAACATCGTTTTTATCTTTAGCTAAGACGCATTTCCAAACATGAAAATCCTGATACTCGGCATAGGCAACCCGATACTGCGGGACGATGGCATCGGCGTTCACGCTGCCAACGCATTCAAAGAGGCTTTAAAGCAGCTGAATGACGCTGATTTTGCGGAAAACGTAATAATAGAAGTGGGAGAGGCAAGTACTGGCGGCTTTAACGTCCTTGAGATGCTTTTGGGCTACGAGAAGGTCATAATAATTGACGGAATAGTCGCAGGCGGCAAGGCAGGCGAGGTTTACCGACTTGAGCTTAAGGATTTCTCGAAGGCTTTGCACTTCACGTCGCCGCACGACACAAACATTATCACCGCCTTGGAGTTCGGCTACAAGTGCGTGCCGCAGGAGATGCCACGAGACATCGTGATTATTGGCGTTGAGGTCGAGTGCGTTGACGAATTCGGTACGGAAATGACACCAAGCGTCAAGAACGCCATCCCTAAAGTCGTAGACATGATTTTTGAGGAATTACAAGGTGTTTTCAAAGCAAAACCTAACGTGACAGAGGCAGGCGAGCGGCAGGAGCAAGAACGCATAAGCAAAACGGCGTAGCTCCGAGCGCTGTGGGCTGCGTGCTCGGCGTGCGACTTTTCAAAATGCACCGTAAGCCCCTTGAAGGTTGGGGGTCGCTGCGGCGGGCGTCGTCGCAGTAGATAACAAGTCCTTAAAGCCGTAAGCCTACACGCCCGAAACGAGAAATTAAATTGAAGCCAATTTTAGAGAGGTGGTTAAATGTTCGAGCTCAAGGAAGAGCATGTCATGCTGCGGGACATGGTGCGGGAGTTCGCCGAGCGTGAGCTGGCGCCGAGGCTTGCAGAGTTCGAGAGTGCGGGGCGGCTCCCTGAAGACGTCATCAGAAAAATAGCAGAGCTCAACCTCTTCGGGCTGGCGTTTCCGAAGGAGCTTGGCGGCGCCGACGCAGGACTCATGGGCTACGTGCTTGCGGCGGAGGAGCTTGCGAGGGTCTCAGTCGACGCCGCATTCATGTGCTCAGTGAGCATCGGCGCCACGTATCCGCTGTTGTTTGCCGGTAGCGAGGAGCAGAAGGAGAAGTACTTGAAGCCAATGGTGCGTGGCGAGAAGCTCGGAGCGTTCGCACTCACAGAGCCGAACGCCGGGAGCGACGCCGCTTCCATCGAGACCGTCGCCATAAAGGAAGGCGACGAATACGTGCTCAACGGGCGTAAGGTTTTCATTACGAATGCATCCATTGCCGACACTTACATCGTGTTCGCCTACACTGATAAGAGCAAGGGGGCGAAGGGCATAAGTGCGTTCATTGTCGAGAGAGGCATGGAAGGTTTCTCCTTTGGGAAGA
>NZ_JBMXYC010000021.1:0-5015 GCF_053996935.1 Candidatus Alkanophaga liquidiphilum | reverse complement strand
CTTTTCTTATTGGAACACCTTTCATCCGCTTCGCTTTCTTGTATAGCCACTTCGCATCTTGCTTGTATGCTGAATATACACCTCTGTCTTCTCCCGTCTCAAGCCAATGCTGGAAGTTATCATACTCTCTGTCGAGTAGCTCTCGCTTGCGCTTCGTCAGCCCGATGAGCTTGCATCTGATCGTCTTCGCCGCTTCCATCTTTTTTAGTGTGACTCTTCTACTTAAATACTTTTCTTCCCCACCCGCCTCCCCTGCCCTCCTTTAAAGGGGATTAGCAGCAACATCTTCCTAAAATTTCAGATATTCCCATAATAATTTAAATAACCGAAAATTCCTTTTCAAATCACTTTAAACAACTGCCCAATATCCAAAAAAGTTTATTTCTCAATTCATGAATTTATAGCTGAATTTGAAGCATGTGCCTTCTGGCGAGCGGAGTGGTGCGTGAGGGGTGGTGTCATGGCTCTCCATGAGACGGCGAAGCGTCGTAATGAAAACAATGATACAGTGGGACTTCAAGGGATTATACTGCAAGAAGAGCTGGGAGACGGTTTAGATTTAGAGTTAGAACGAAAACTGAATATTCTGAGTGAGGCTGTGAGGGCAGAGCTTTCTGAGGTTGTTGATGATTTGGATGTTGTACTTGATAGGCTTGAACACAAATTAGGCGAAGAGCTTTGTAGCTTTAAAGGCATCCCCGGCTATGAAGAGGTTGAAAGATACTGGGTTAACGAGCCGTATTCCTTCGTGGTCATTCTGTATAACGAGGAGAAGGACGATTATTTGTATTATGTTGTAGAGCCGGAGCTGAGCCCGCTTGAGGAGTTCTTGCTTGCAGAGATAAAAGAGAAGGTCAAGAATGCCTTGCTCTTCACGAAAATCGAGGGCGAGAATAAGGAAGAAATCCTAAAGAACAAAATAGACGAGGTACTCCACGACTACGACATCGAACTTGAGAACACGACATATCGCAAGATTGTGTATTATATAATGAGGGATTTCCTGCGATTCAGCAAAATAGATGTTCTCATGAACGACCCCTACGTCGAGGATATTTCTTGCGACGGCTGGGACACGCCCGTCTTCATCTACCACTGGGAATACGGGAACATCCGCACGAACATAAAGTTTAACAGGCGAGAACTGGATTCTTTCGTGATAAAGCTGGCGCAGCGTGGCGGCAAGCACATCTCGACGTCGGACCCGATGGTGGACCTCGCTCTCGAAGACGGTTCTCGTGCGCAGCTCACTCTCGGCATGGACGTCACGACGAGAGGCAGCACTTTCACGATTCGCCGCTTTAAGGAGATTCTGATAACGCCTGTGGATTTGATACGCTGGAAGACCTTCTCGCTGGAGTCCATGGTCTATCTCTGGATGTGCGCCGAGAGCAATAAAAGCATGCTCTTCGTCGGTGGCACCGCCTCCGGGAAGACGACGTCCTTGAACGCCGTCTCGCTGTTCATCCCGATGAATGCGAAAATCGTCACAATCGAAGACACGAGAGAAGTGAAACTGCCGCACCCGAACTGGATACCGGCGGTCACGAGAGACGTTTTCATGGCGCAGGAGCGTGGTAAGATAGACATGTATGACCTGCTGAAGGCGGCGTTAAGACAGCGTCCGGAATACATCCTCGTCGGCGAGGTTAGAGGCAGAGAGGCGCAGACGCTATTTCAGGCGATGAGCACGGGACACACGACGTTCTCGACGTTCCACGCCGACTCCGTGGATGCTGCCATTCACCGTCTCGAATACCCGCCGCTGAGCGTGCCGCGCTCGATGATTGAGGCGCTTGACATTGTGAGCGTGCAGGCGCAGACCTTCGTCGGCGGGCGCCGCGTCCGCAGAAACCTCGAAATCGTGGAGATTCTCGAAATCGATCCGACGACGAGGAACATAAAAACGCAGACCATCTTCAGTTGGGACCCGCTCACCGACAGTTTCTTCTTCATGCTGCCAAGTCTTTCGGCATCCAAATGCCTTAGGGACATAGCGAGGTTCAGAGCGTGGACCGAGGACCAGCTTGAAGAGGAGTTCAGGCGGCGGAAGGCACTGCTCGAATACATGGTCAAGACGGGCGTGAGTCCTGAGGACTTCATCTCCGTAGTGCATGCGTATCATGCGAATCCTGAGAAGACGCTGCGGAGGCTGAAGATAGAATGGTAGAGTCCCGGACGAAGATAAGAGTCGAGAAGCTGGCTTACTCTCTCATAGGGAAACGACTGAAGCTTCGTGATAGGAAGGAGAAATATGAAGAGCTTGAAAAGTGGCTTAAGGGCGCGAGGATGCCTGTTTCTTACGACATGTATATTTCCGCTGCTATTTTTTACTCGATAATTGTGGCGGTCGTCGGTGTATTTCTTGGCTTCCTGTTTTCGCAATTCGTAATAAGGCTGCGGCCTGCGATGAAATACCCGCAGGTTCCGATGCTTTTCGTGCAACACGGAGAGCTCATCGTCACGTTAATCCTCACTGCAATCGTGGCGGTGACGGTCGGCGGGTGCACTTACGCTCTTTTCTACTCGTATCCACGGATAAAGGCTGACGACAGGAAGAGGGAAATAAACAGGATGCTGCCACACGCCGTAAATTTTATGTATTCGCTCAGCAAGGGCAATGCGAACATCATCGAAATCATACGGTCATTAGCGAGGCATGAGGAGACATACGGCGAAATTTCAAAGGAGTTCCAATTCGTCATCCGCAACATGGAGTTCTTCGGGCTTGATTTGAGGAGCGCGCTTCTCGAACTTCAGGAGACGACGCCGTCCGACGCCCTCAAGGAATTCATAAGCGGGCTTCTGACCACTATAGACAGCGGCGGCGACATCACGCTCTTCCTCGCTGAGAAAAGCGAGCAGCACAGAGAAAAGGCGAGAATCGAGCAGAAGGGCTTTTTGGAGACGCTGAGCCTCCTTGCAGAGACTTACGTGACGGTAATTGTTGCGATGCCACTGTTCATGCTCATCGTTGAGGTAATCATGTTGGCGATGGGCACCGGCAACATGAGGTCTGTGTATGGGATTGCGTATCTGATGCTGCCCATAGGCTCTGCGATGTTCATTGCAATTATCGGCATGATAACGCCTTCCGACGTTAAGAGGGTTCCCGTTCTGAAGGAAGAGCATTTCGAGGAAAAAAGCGCGTATTTATCCGAGGAGGATAAGAAGAACGAGGTTTACAAGAGATACATGCAAGCAAAGAGGCTACACTCCCTCAAAGAGGCTCTGAAGAATCCTGTGAGGAGCATGAAAGAAAACCCACTGAACACACTTTACCTGACAGTGCCCGTAGCTTTGATCTATCTTATACTCTCGGCGAGCACGTCAGCAGTCATCCCTGCCATTTTCATAGTATTCACACCACTTTCGATATTTCACGAGATGAAAAGGAAGTATGAGAACAAAATAAAGAAGCAGACGCCTGACTTTCTCAAAGAGTTGGCGGGCACGACCGCCACGGGCGCAACTCTCCAGCAATCCATTGACATCATATCAAGAGCGGGGAGCGGCGGCATCTACAAAGAAGTGGAGCGGATGAAGCGGGACATCGAGTGGGGCACCGAGATTGTGGATGCGTTTGCGAGGTTTGCGAACAGGATAAAAGTGGCATCGCTTTCGAGGGTCGTGACACTCCTCATGGAAACCATAAGAATCGGCGGCGACATCACAGAAGCGCTATACCTCTCCGCCAAAGACTCCGACATCGAGAGGACGCTCAACAAGGAGCGTATGGTGAACATGCTCATTTACGTGATCATAATATATATTGCGTTCTTCGTGTTCATCGGCATCATTTACATGCTCTTCAAGAACCTGCTGCCGGCGCTCCTCGAAACTAAAATGACGGGCGCCGCAGGCGTCTTCCAAAAGGCGGCAATCAGCAGGGAAGAAATAACGGGCGTGCTGACGCAGGCGACGACGCTGCAGGCGATTTTCGCAGGACTGATGGCAGGGCAGATGGGCGAAGGTGATATTCTCGCAGGGCTAAAACATTCTTTAATAATGCTTGTGATAGTATGGATAATGTTCACGTTCTTCATCTGAGCCATGAGGATAAGACCGACGGGCATAGAAATACTGGATAAGTTAATAGGCGGCTTCCCAGCAGGTTCACTGGTTTGTCTCTCCGGCGACCCGAGAGCCACACCCGAAATCATTTTGTATCAGTTCTGTGAAACTGGCGAAACTTATTATTTCGCCACAGAGAGGGAGCCGAAATACATAGAGGATGAAATGGAGAAGCTGGGCTTCAACGCCGGAAGTGTTAAATTTGTGGACGTTTATAACGTCAGAAACGAAGAATACGAAGTCATTTCACTTGTGAGTTCCGAGTTGCGGGATGCAGGGAGCGGCGTAAACATAATAATGGACACCTTCGCCTTCTTCACCAAACTACGGGGCTACAGGTCGCTTTTTAGCATCTTATACGAGGCTACCAAGGAGAAGGAGGCACTGTGCATGCTTTACGTGCCGAAGGGCATGTGCGACGAGAGTGCTGAGGCAGAGCTCACGAGCGTCTGCGATGTCATCTTCGACGTGGAGGCGGAAAGGGCGGGGGATAAAATCATAAATAAGCTTTCGGTGCCGAAGATAAGAGGGCTGCCGCCGCTCATGCAGTTCGTCAGATATAAAATCACTAAAGAAGGTATAGAAATAGACACGTCAAGGGACATCGTCTGACGACGAAAGTTTAAAAATGAGCGTGACATAAATAGGAGTGGGCGGGGGTTGCCGAGCTAGGTTAAAGGCGGGAGACTCAAGACCAGATGTGAGAAATCTCCTCCCGCAGGGGTTCGCAGGTTCGAATCCTGCCCCCCGCATTGCTTGTCCTGAAGCCTGTGGCGCGCCCCTAATAAAGAACGTAAGTTTCATGAACATTCATTGGATTTACAAAAACCTAAGCAAGAAAGCTCATACTTAGGGATGAGATGAATGGCGTAAGATGCCGAAAGTGCTATATGACATCGGGGGCAGGAAGGGGACGAGATGCGGAGGAGGACTAACACCTT
>NZ_JBMXYC010000020.1:0-22456 GCF_053996935.1 Candidatus Alkanophaga liquidiphilum | reverse complement strand
TCTCAGCACCCAACCCCGAGTTCCAGAGTTGGCGGGGATGTCAGCCCCCGTGTCCGGCTCGATGAGGGTTGTTGGCAACATCTCCCCTCCGAGAGCAAGCTCCCGCCTTCAGACGGGAGAAGCTGACCAACGGCAACCTGCCTTGCACGTAGCAGCTAAAAGTCGAGCGTTTCCAGAAATTTGTTTATGTCCTCGTAGACAATGTTCCCGACAACGATGACGTCGGCGTGCTCTTTCATCGCTTTCGCCCTCTCACTTGAATCGATGCCACCGCCGTAGAACAGCGCCGCCTCTTCAAGAGCGTCGGCAAGCCTTTTGACAACGCTCACGTCGCCGAACGTCCCGCTGTATTCCACGTAAACGATGGGGAACCTAAAATAGCGTTCCGCACAGACGCCATAGGCAACGACGTCCTCGACGCTTAGCCCCGTTTTTGCTTTTGTGACTTTTGCAACTGCAGAGTCTGGGTTTAAAACTATGTAAGCTTCGGGAATAACCCGCTGCCAATCAAGTTCTTTGCGGAGCACCCAGTGCCGCTTGACCCAGTGGGCGTGCAGCCCGACGACCCAGGCGACGTCCACCGCATTTAACACAGATGGCACGAAAAGAAAGTCACAGTCGTAATTTACAACCTCAGGACTCGACGGCTCCAGCACGCACGGCACGTCGAAACGCTCTAAACGTTCTAAGAGCCGACGGGCGTTCTCGGCGGTGACGTTCTGTGTCCCCGAAACCATTATCGCGTCGGTGCCGCTCTCCGCTACGATTTTAAGATGCTCGTCGCTAATTTCCTTGTCAGGGTCGAGCTTCGTCACATGCTCCCACTTACGCCACGCCTCGTCTGGCATCGTCTTAATATGCAACCCTTTGTTGCGAAGTTGGGTTAGCTCCCATTTAATACTTTTACAAAACAAAGCCTCCTATCGAGGGGATTAGTGGTGGTTTTATACTTGTCTTGTTTTATCTTCCCGTTGCTTGCAAGACCCTTCCGAGCGGGAGGGGCAAGGGGAGGCGGGTGGGTAAATTTTAAATATTCTGAGGACTTAGATTGTAGCGACCTCGTAACAGCCGTAAGGCTGGACAGCCCATAAGGCGGGTGTGAAAGTAGTCCGTGAGTTCCGAAGGGGATAACAGATAGTGGCGGCGTGAACCCGCCTGTAAGGATAAGGGTGGTGGATTCCCGCTACCAAACTCCCCACGAAGCCCCGTCCGTAAGGCGGGGTAGTTCACCAGAGATGCAGAGGGCAGAGTGCAAGCTCGTGGCGACAGGCTGAAAAAACTTAGATTGACATTTAACACCGAAGACCGGAGAGCCTTCCGCTACTAACTGCAGAATATAGTAATAAATTAATGAAGTGGGGCTTACTGGCGCGTTCGTGGCGGAGCGGACTCAAAATACCGCGGGACTCCTGCTCACGACTTGGGTTCATGCGGGATTGTGCCGAGAAATGTAATTTCCCGTGGCACGGTCAGAGAGGGGGGCGTTGCGGACTGAGCACGCCCGACTTGAGACGGCTGAACCGGGTCGCACGGAGACAGCAAGGAGCACCGCTGCGGCTTGTGGTGAGAAGGGACAGCGATTATGGGGACGTGTAGGAGACTCCGATATGCGTTCTCAGCTACGCCACCGCCCCGCAATGAGGGAGGTCGCAAAATCGCACAGCTACTGCAAGCGGGCTACGGCGTCAATCCAAGCTGAGGAGCGATTTAATAAACTCTACACCCTTCTTCAGCGCAACATCGAGCATTTCGGGCTTTTGCCCGCCTCCTTGAGCGAGTTCAGGACTCCCGCCGCCGCCACCGCCGAGAATTTCACAAACAATCTTCACAACGTCGCCCGCTTTTATCCTTGCGGTCAGCGGCTTCGGGACGGCGACTACTGCGGACGCCCGCCCCCTGCTCTCGCTTGCCAAAATTGCAACGATGCCCTCGGCTGAAAGCGACGCCGCAAGCTTCACCAGCTCCTTGACGTCTGCTGCTTCGACTTTCTCGGAGACGACCTTTACGACGCCAGTCTCGCCACTTATTTCTTTAGCTCGGCCTTTTATGCCTTCGATGCGGAGCGTCGCCATCTCACTCTGCAACCTCTCGACTTCTCGGCGTAGCTGCTTCCACTCCTCGAAGAAACGGCGGGCGGTTTGCGGCAAAACCTCGTAAGGTACTCTGAAGGCATTCGCTGCCTCCTTCAAAATGCGCTCCAACTCCTGGACGCTTGAGATTGCAGCCTCGCCCGCCGAGAACTCGATGCGCTCGACGCCATCTTGAATGCGTTCCGTCCTTAGAATCTTGATGGCGCCGATCTCGCCTGTGAACTCGCAGTGCGTCCCAGCGCAGGCTTCGACGTCATCGCCGACCTCTACGATTCTTATGAACTTACCGCCGGGGACGCCGCCCTGATAAATGCGGAAGCCATATTTCTGCTCAGCCTCGTTCCGCTCTATGAATTCCGTTTTTATCGGGAGGTTCCGCATTACAACCTCGTTCGCAAGCTGCTCAATGCGCCGCCGCTCTTCGTCAGAAATTCGCTTAAAATGAGTTATATCAATCCTTGAAACTTGCTCACCCTTCTGGGCACCCGCCTGCCAGACGTGCTTACCGAGAACCTTGCGGGCGGCGTCGAGGATTATGTGCGTCGCTGAGTGGTGCCGCATGAGCGAAAGGCGGCGCCTGAAGTTTATTTCGCCCACGACGCTTGCTCCTTTTAGGGCGGCAGCGGTTATTGCGTTACCGGCAACAGGCTCGATTTTGTGAAGGATGACGCCATCGGCGCTCCGCACATACGAAACTTTAAATTCAAAGTCTCCAATTCTGAGCATTCCGACGTCAGAGGGTTGCCCGCCGCCTTCGGGGTAGAAAAGCGTGCGGTCGAGGACGAGCCAGCCGTCGAAAAAATCCAAAACCTCAGCTTCAAACCTCCAAGCCTTTGGCTCCTTGTAGTAGAGCTTTTCGGTCTCTGGCAGTTTCCGGCGCCGAATTTCCCTAACGAGCGGATCTTTTTCTATCTTCGGAGTGGCGGAGCTGTGCATGCTCGCAACCAACGAGTAGAAGTTTTCGGGAATTTCCATGGTGACGCCACGCCTCGCCGCAACTTCGCACACGAGCTCAGGCGGAACGCCGTGCGTGTCGTATAAGTTCACGAGCGTCTCGGTCGTCATTTTCTTGCGCTCCCGCAAGAGTCGCTCTAAGAGCCGCTCGCCCCTCGCAAGCGTCTCCTCATATCTGTTCTTCTCCAGCGACAGAATTTCAACGATGTCGTCGGCACGCTCCTCCAACTCGGGGAAAGAGCGCCGCAGAAGCTTGATATGCTTCAGAACAAGCTCCTCAAGTGGCAACCCCACGCCCAAAACCTTCAGCATCCTGAGGCAACGCCTCAAAACTAATCTCGCAAGGTAGCCTTCTTTTGCGTTCGAAGGCACAATCCCGTCGCCGAGCATGAACGCTAAGCACTTCGTGTGGTCCGAAACGGAGTATATCAGCTCAAGCGGCTCCAACTTCCTCATAAGCTCTTCAGCGGAGGCACCGACGAATTTGGCAAGCTCCTTTTTGTTCGTCGTAACTCCTAAAAACCTCGAAGCTTCTTTCATGAGCGGTGCAACACCCTCGACGTCCACGCCCGCCGCCGACGCAAGCTCGTCTATTACCTCAGGGAAAATGGCGTCGTAAACAGTCGGCGTCCCCTTAGACGCCCAAACGAAGCGTTCTAAGCCATAACCAGTATCAACGATGTAGGACTCCATTTTGCGGTAACGTTCGCCTTTTATTTCAATGTCTCCATCCGTCGCCAATTCTAAATTCATGAATACGAGCGTCGCAAGCTCTAAACCCCTTAAAATCACCTCTACACAAGGACCGGCGTTTCCGCCGCCCGCCCACGGCTCCTCTTTATAAGTAACTTCATAAAGGTCTGCGCCAAGCTCTGAAAGGAACTCGTCGCAGTAGCGCACGGTCTCGTCCTTCCAGTATATTTCTTCGTTCTGCTTGTTGAATGCGTGGTGCGCCATCATCTCGAAGATTGTGAGGTGGCGACCGCTATGCCCGATGGCTTCGAGGTCTTCAAGCCTGATGCATGGTTGCGAGATCACGAGCGGATTTGCTGGCGGCGGGACTTCGCCGGAGGTGACATGCGGCTGAAAGTCCGCGATGGACGCTATCGTTAGGTAAATGTCGTCACGCCACCTAGCCACCACCGGATATCTCTTAAGCCTCTTATGCCCGTGTCTCTCGAAGAAGGATAAAAACGCCTCCCGCATTTCGTCAACATTTTTTTCCTTCAAAGGAGGGTTTTCGATGAAGGAATAAGGCTCGCAGGGTGTGTCGCCGCATGTTCGCCTGCGAGCGTCCCTTGTCCAGAAGAAGGAGCCACATTTCTCGCACTTCCGACGCACAAGCCCGCCCTCTTCGAAATATCGCAACTTATACTCGTCCCGAATGTCGTATTTGCCGCCCATAAGCATCTTATAAGGTAAAAACGATGAGTATTTAAACTCACGGGCGACGACGCAGCTTTTCATATCGAAACGTTAGCAAGCGGCTTTTATCAAAAAGTAGTTAACAGGAAATAATGGCTGCGAAACCCCTCATGGTCCAAGGCACTGGCTCGCACGTTGGCAAAAGCGTGCTTGTCGCCGCATTTTGCCGCATCTTCTCGGACGACGGATTCGAAGTCGCTCCGTTCAAGGCGCAGAACATGGCGCTCAACTCCTTCGTCACGAGAGCTGGGCACGAAATCGGGCGGGCGCAAGCGGTTCAAGCGCTTGCAGCCCGCAAGGAGCCGACGGTTGAGATGAATCCGATTCTGCTGAAGCCGACGAGCGACGTCGGCGCGCAAGTCGTGTTCCTTGGGAAGCCTATCGGAAACATGACCGCCCGTGAATATCACGAGTTCAAGCCGAAAGCGCTCGCCGCCATCAAGAGGTGTTACGAAAAGCTCGCTGCCGAGAACGACATCATCGTCATCGAGGGCGCCGGCAGCCCCGCCGAAATCAACCTCAAGGCGAATGACATCGTGAACATGACGGTTGCGAAGCTTTTCAACGCCCCTGTCCTCCTCGTCGGCGACATCGACAGGGGCGGTGTCTTTGCTTGGCTTCTTGGCACGCTGGAGCTTCTTGAGCCTGACGAGCGTGAGCTGGTGCGTGGCTTCATCATAAATAAGTTCCGTGGCGACTTGAGCCTCTTGGAGTCGGGTCTTGAGTTTTTAGAAAGACGAACCGGGAAGCCGGTGCTCGGTGTCGTCCCCTACTTCCGGTTTAAAATTCACGAGGAGGATTCCGTAGCTCTTGAAGACCGACGTGGCGGCAACGACGGTGAGATAAAGATAGATGTGATCATGCTGCCGCACGTTTCCAACTTCACGGACTTTGATGCCCTTGAGAAGGAGCCTGACGTCTCGCTGCGCTACGTAAGCATTGACGAAAGTCTCAGAGCGGACGCTGACGCTATCATCTTGCCCGGGACGAAGAACACGATTTACGACCTTCTGAGCTTGCGGCAGAACGGGCTTGCTGCGCAAATCTTGCGAGCACACGAGCGTGGTAAATTCATAGTAGGCATCTGCGGCGGTTTTCAGATGCTCGGGCGGCTCGTCGTGGACGAGAGCGGTGTAGAATCTGCGGTGGAGAGAGCTGAGGGGCTGAGCCTACTCGACGCCATCACTTTCTTCGATACTGAGAAAACGACACATCAAGTCATCGCGGTCTCGAATCTGCCCTTCTACGACGGGAGTGTTGAAGGCTACGAGATTCACATGGGTAGGACTCTCTCCAAAGAGCAGAACGCTTTCACTATCATAAAACGCTCTGCCGACGACGTTTTAGTGCCTGACGGGGCGTTCTCAGCATGCGTGCTTGGCACGTATATCCATGGCATCTTCGACAACCACGACTTCCGACGGGCATTTATAAACTACCTGCGTCAGCGGAGGGGGTTAGAGCCGCTGCGGAGTGGAGAGACGTGGAGCTTAGAGGTGGAGTTTGAACAGCTCGCCACTGTCGTGCGGCGGAGTCTCCAAATTGACAAGATTTACGAGATTATTGACGTTAATCAACGTTGATGATGATTTTACCCGCTCGCCTTCTGACGTTGTTCAAAAAAGCAAGTTTTTTATGAGAGCCCTACGAACGAAGGCACAAAAGGAGTGTGATACTGTGGCGAAGGAGCTAAAAGGCATTTTAGACATTGCAGGGCTGGAAAATGTGCGCATAGTCATCGGCAAGGTCGCTGAGGAAGAGGAAGAGTGGGAGCCGATGGGTCCGCACCCGAAGCCGGGGATTACGACGCTCCGTAACTGGGACTTCAAACTCCTCCAGCGCTACAAACCCTTTTACGCACCGTTCTGCGACATGTGTTGCCTCTGCACTTACGGGAAGTGTGACCTTTCAGGGAACAAGAAGGGCGCCTGCGGCATCAGGATGGACGCTCAGCAAGGGCGAATCGTGCTGCTTGCCTGTCTCATCGGCTGCACTGCTCATACAGGGCACGCAAGGCATTTGTTGCATGACATGATAAAGAAGTTTGGCAGGGACGTTCCTGTGGACCTTGGACCTGAGATCACAGTTGAGGCGCCACTTACGAGACTCATCACCGGAATAAGACCGAAGACGATTGGCGACTTCGAAGAGGTTCTTGACTACATAGAGGAGCAGATCGTTCAGCTTTCTGATGCTCTGCACACAGGGCAGGAGGGCTCGGTTCTTGACTTCGAGTCGAAGGCGTTGCACATGGGTATGCTCGATTCGCTGGCGAAGGAGGTTGCGGACATCATCCAGATTGCCGCTTACAAACTTCCTTCGAGCAAACCCGGGGGCGGTCCTGACGTTCCGCTCGTGGAGGTCGGCTTGGGAACGATAGATACGAGCAAACCTGTAATTCTGGTGATTGGGCACAACGTGCCGCCCGCCGCCGATATCGCCGATTACCTCATGGAGCATGGGCTTGACGACGCAGTCGAACTTGGGGGCATTTGTTGCACCGCCCACGACACCACGAGGTATTACCCGAAGGCGAAGATAGTGAGCGCCCTCGGAAGGCAGCTTCGAGCGATAAGGCTCGGTATCGCTGACGTCATCGTCATTGACGAACAGTGTATCCGAGCAGACGTGATTGAACTTGCGCAGAAGACGTTCACGCCGGTGATTGCAACGAATGACAAGGCGCTGCATGGGCTTGAAGACCGCACCTATGACGAGCCTGACAAGGTCGTAAAAGACCTCGTAGAGGGCAAAGTCCCGGGAGTTCTGATTCTCGACCCGGACCGTGTTGGCGAGGTTGCGGTGAGGACTGCAATGCAAATCGCCTCGAAGCGGCGGGCGATGAAAATTATCATGGACGACGAGGAGTTCCAGCACTGGGTGCGGCTCTGCTACCAGTGTGGGAATTGCACGCTCGCTTGTCCAAATGGTCTTAGAATTGGGGGCGCGATGGCAAAAGCGGCGACAGGCAACACTAAGCCGCTTGCTGAGCTTTTTGACCGTTGCGTCGGCTGCGGACGCTGCGAGCAGGTTTGTAAGCACCATATTCCAATCGTGGACGTAATCACGAAGGCGGCATACCCCTACGTCAAGGAGGAGCGAGGGCGGGCGAGGGTTGGAAGAGGTCCTGTTTGGGACACTGAGATTCGGGACGTTGGCGCTCCAATCGTTCTTGGAACGATCCCAGGCGTGATTGCGGTAATAGGCTGCGGAAACTACCCAAACGGCACGAGGGATGCTTACCTCATTACCAAGGAGTTCGCAGACAGGAACTATATCGTGGTGCTCACGGGCTGCATGGCGATCGATGCCGCTCTTTGGAAGGATGAGGAGGGCAATGGAGTTTATGAGACGCACCACGGAAGATTTGACGCGGGTGGCGTCATAAACATCGGTTCCTGCGTTTCCAACGCTCACATCCATGACGCCGCTATCAAAATAGCTTCGATATTCGCAAGGAGGAATCTCAGAGGCAATTACGAGGAAATTGCCGACTACATCCTTAGCAGAGTTGGCGCCTGTGGCGTTGCTTGGGGCGCAATGTCGCAGAAAGCCGCTTCAATCGCCACGGGCTTCAACCGCCTCGGCGTCCCGGCGGTCGTCGGACCGCACGGCACGAAATACAGAAGAGCCTTTTTAGGACGACCATATGTCAAGGACGACTGGAAGATCATAGATGCGAGAGACGGCACCGAATACCACTTCGAGCCGGCGCCACAGCACTTGCTCGTCGCTTGCGAGACTGTGGAGGAGGCGCTTCCGATGATTGCGAAGCTGTGCTTCCGCCCGTCTGACACCGACAGAGGACGCTCTATAAAGCTGACGCACTACATTGACCTACACGAGAAATATCTTGGGTGCATGCCACCAGACTGGCACTTATTCGTGAGGACGACGACTGACCTGCCGATTGCAAAGAGGGACGAGCTTTTGAAGAGGCTGGAGGACGAGCGTGGCTGGAAGATAGACTGGGAGCGTAAGAGAATACTGGAGGGTCCGATGCGACCCTACGATGCGTCATTCGACCCAACGAACCTTCCGAGGCTGATAAGGAAGAAGGAATGAACACGTGAGTGGGGGTGTAAAGATGGTTTGCGAGCCATTTGATATTGCAAACGTTCCGGGACCGGCGGCGCTCGGCATGGTGGCGGCACCGGAGACGATGGCAGCTGTCGTGTCTTCGGCGAAGCGTCCGCTGCTTGTCGTTGGCTCTGAAATCCTTAGGGACGAATTCTACGTGGACATCGCCATTGAAATTGGGAAAAAAGGCATTCCCATCGCAGCTACAGGACATTCGATCAAGGGCTTCCTGCAGAAGGGCTACACCGAAAACGTCTCCATCATAAACCTACACGAGCTGACGAACTACCTCAGAGACCCTGAGTGGCAAGGCTTGGACGGCGGCGGGAACTACGACGTCGTCATCTTCTTTGGCATCATCTACTACTATGCGTCGCAGATGCTCTCCTGCATTCGGAATTTCTGCATCAAGCCGCTGATGCGGGCGATTTCCATCGACTGGTATTTCCATCCGAACGCCGCAATGTCGTTCCCGAACATCCGCCCAAAGGATGAGGACAAATATAAGGAGATGCTAAAGAAGTTTGTAGAGAGCATAAGAAGATAAAGGAGGTAATAAAATGGCGGAGGAAGAGGAGTTTCCGCTGGACGTGAGCCCGATGTATGAGGGCGAGCGGGTAAGGAAGGACGATATGTTCGTGGAGCTTGGCGGACCGACGCAGCCGGGCTTCGAGCTCGTGATTTACGAGCCCGACCCCGAGAAAGTCAGGGACGGACGCGTTGAGCTTATAGGACCTGACCTCACCGAGATGGAGGAGGGCAAGGCTTACCCCTATGCCATGATTTACACGGTCTGGGGACCGGAAATTGACAAGGACCTAGAGCCGGTTATCGAGCGGCGGAACCACGAGTTCCAACCCTACGTCCAGGGCTACATGCACCTTAACCAGCGGGACGAAATCTGGGTGCGAATAAGCAAGGCGGCGATGAAGAAGGGGCTGAAGTCCCTGAAGCAGATAGGGAAGAAGACCATCGAGCTTTTCAAGTCCGAGCTCCCGTTCATCCAAAAGATGGAAGCGCTCTACATTACCGACAAAGAAGAAGTGGAAAAACGCCTCGAGGAGGCGCGGCAGATTTATAAGGCTCGTGATGAGCGGACGAGGGGGCTGCACGAAGAGGATGTTGAGGAATTTTACCAGTGCACGCTGTGTCAGAGCTTCGCCCCGACAAACGTTTGTGTTGTCACGCCTGACCGTCCAGCGCTTTGTGGTGCGATGTCATGGTTCGACTGCCGTGCATCTGCACGTGTCGACCCCGAGGGTCCGAACGCTCCTATTCCAAAGGGAGAGTGTATAGACCCGATTGCCGGCGAATATACAGGCGTGAACGAGGCTGCCGTTCGCCTCTCTGGCGGCGAGTACAACAGGATAAAGCTGCACTCGTTCCTCGACTGCCCGCATACGAGTTGTGGCTGCTTCGAAGTTGCTGGCTTCTACATTCCGGAAGTGGACGGTATCGGCTGGGTTCACCGTGGCTCAAAGGTTAAAGATACGCCGATAGGGCTGCCGTTTTCAACAATCGCTGGGAGCGTCGGTGGCGGACGACAGGTCTACGGATTCCTCGGCATAGGCATTCCTTACTTCTACTCGTCGAAATTCATACAAGCAGATGGCGGCTGGCGGCGTGTCGTTTGGATGGCGTCCGACCTCAAGGAGCGAATTGCCGACGCCATTCCTGACGAGATGAAAGACAAGATTGCTACTGAAAAGGAGGCAAAAAACATCGATGAGCTTAAGGAGTTCCTGAAGAAGGTCGAGCACCCGGTGGTGAAAGGTGTAGTCCGCCCTGCTGACGGCGAGAAGATTACCGAGGGCTGGGCTGAGGAAGTAGAGGAGGTTGCGCCCGCAGAGGCAGCGGCAGAAGCCGCACCCGCTGCAGCGCCGACACCAACGGCAGCGCCGCAGGCGGCAATGCCACAACTGCAGTTCCCGATGATGCCAACGGCAGCGCCGCAGATTCAGCTGCCGACGACGCCAGCAGGTGCGCCAGTGAGAATCATCCTCAAGGACGCCACAATTACGATCGGCAAGCTGATACTGAAGAAGGAAGAGAAGTAATTTTTCCCTTCCTCCCTTTGATGACGACTGTTATTTCAGTAACCGGCAAGGGTGGCGTCGGGAAGACGACAATCGCAGCGCTTCTGGTGCTGAAGCTCGTGCGTCGTGGCAAGCGTCCTGTGCTTGCTGTGGATGCCGACCCGAACTCCAATCTTTGTGACGCTCTCGGCGAGCGTTTCGAGCGAACGGTGGGTGACGTGCGTGAGGCTTTCGAGCGTGAGCGTGACAAGATGCCTCCGATGATGGACAAGAAACTGCAGCTTGAATATAGGCTGATGGGCGTGCTTTGCGAGAGTCGTGGCTTCGACGTTCTCGTCATGGGACGCCCAGAGGGTCCCGGATGTTACTGTGCGGTGAACCACATGCTCAGGGAGCTTTTGGATAAGATTGCAGGCGGCTACCGTTTTGTGGTCGTGGACTGCGAGGCGGGGCTCGAGCACTTCAGCCGACGCACCGTTAGGGGCGTTGACAAGCTGCTAATAGTAGCGGATGCGACGAAGAAGGCACTCAACACCGCAAAAAGAATAAAGGAGTTGGCAAAGCTCGTGAGGACGAAGGAGCAGTATTTGGTGCTGAGTATGGTGCGGAGTGCAGAGGAAGAGGAGATTTTGAGGCAGGACTCTGCGAGGTTAGGGCTGCAGGTCGCAGGAGTCATCCCATACGACGAGAGCGTTATGCGGCTGGATATCGAAGGGAGACCGCTGACGGAGTTGCCCGAGGGCGCTCCGACTTCGCTTGCAATGGACGAAGTTATGGCATTTTTGGCGTTATAGGGGGGATTTTCGTGGGAGAAGATGAGGAGATGAGTTGGGAAGATATTGTAAAGCTCTTGGATAAATATGGGACGATAGAGTTGAAGGATGTGAAGATTAAGGGCACTGTGGAGCTTGAGTTGGGCTGAGGCGGTGATATAGATGGGGAAAAAGCTTACTCTGGAAGACATAAGCAAGCTACTGGAGAAATACGGCGTCTTAGAGTTCGAGGACGTGAAGATTGAGGGAGATATCGAGCTTAAGGTGGTAGGCGGCGCCGGCATATCTCCAGAACTGTTAACGACGTTGCAGGCAGCCCTACAATCTTCGCAGATGATGAGCCAGTTTGCGATACAAGCAGCGCACGGACTCTTTAGTATCCTCGCGCTCGCAAAGCTCGCAGGCTACCCCGTGGAGAGCGTGCTGCAGTCATTTGGCATCTCGGCGCCGGCGCCAGCAGCGCCTGCGGAAGTAGCGCCTCCAGCGCCTGCCGTTCCCGAGATAGTCATTCCGGAGGAGCTGGTGGCTGCGAAGTTCGAGGTTGGGAAGCAGGAGTGGGTAGGGCAAATTCAGGAAGTAGCGCTCGGCGCGACGGCTGCGGATGGTGGCAGTCGTGAGACCGTTGTGAAGCTCGGTGGCGAGAAAACGCTGCCGTTTTACGGCTTTGAGGTTCAGAACCCGAACCCGCCGAGGATTGCGATAGACTGTTTTGACATGCCGATTCCGCTGGCGAAGGCTGTGCGTGAACATTACGCGGACGTGATGGAGGACCCCGGGGAGTGGGCGAAAAAGAACGTCAAGGAATTCGGCGCGGACATGGTGACGATTCATCTGATAAGCACGGACCCCCTGATTAAGGATACGCCGCCGAGGGAAGCTGCGAAGGTCGTAGAAGAAGTTCTGCAAGCGGTGAAAGTGCCAATAATCATCGGCGGCTCCGGCAACCCAGAGAAGGACCCCGCGGTATTAGAGGCGGCGGCGGAAGTCGCTGCGGGCGAGCGTTGCCTGATAGCGTCTGCGAACCTGAACATGGACTTCGAGCGGATTGCGAAGGCGGCGATGAACAACGGGCACGTCGTGCTCTCGTGGACGCAGCTCGACATCAACGATCAGAAGACGCTCAACCGCCACCTGTTTAAGTTAGGCGTGAAACGTGAGGACCTCGTGATGGACCCGACGACTGCGGCTTTAGGTTACGGGCTCGATTATGCGTTCACGAACATCGAACGTATGAAGATTGCAGCGCTGAAAGGCGACGAGGAGCTGGCGTTCCCGATTTCGTGCGGCGTGACGAATGCCTGGGGCGCTCGTGAGGCTTGGATGAAGGCGTCGCCGATAAAAGAGGATTCGGATTGGGGTCCCCGTGAGTACCGTGGTCCGATTTTCGAGATAGTGACCGGGCTGACGCTGGCGCTCGCGGGCGGGAATCTCTTCATGATGATGCATCCAGGGGCGGCAGCAGTCGTCAAAGAAGTAACGCAGATGCTCGCAGGCTTCAAGGACGTGGAGAAGGCGGCGGAGTTCGAGGGCTGGCTGACGTGGGCTGAGAAGTGACGTGCGAGGTGTTAAAAATGAAAGCCAAGAGCCCGATGGAGCTTTATGGGCTGCTACCGAGGACGAACTGCGGGGAGTGCGGCGAGAAGACATGCATGGCGTTCGCATCGCTGTTGATAGAGCGGGGGAAGAAACTGGAAGAGTGCAAGCCGTTGCTTGAAGATGAGAAATACAGAGAGAGTTACGAGAAGCTAAAGGATATGCTGGCGCCCGAAGTGCGAGAGGTTGTAGTGGGCGTCGGTGAGCATGCGAAGAATCTCGGCGGCGAGGACGTGCTGCACAGACACGACCTCACGTTCTTCAACAAGACGGCGTTGTTCTACGACGTTTGGGACACGATGGACGACGACGCTTTGAAGGAACGTGTCGAGCGGATTCAGAGCTGGAAGAAGTTTTACGTCGGCGAGTTTCTGAGGCTTGATGGCGTAGCGGTGCGCAACGTCTCCGGCGACCCGAAGAAGTTTGCGGAGTGCGTGCGTAAGGTTTCGGAGCTGACGAGCTTGCCGCTCGTGCTGTGCTCCTACGATGCAGCCGCCTTGGAAGAAGCTTTGAAGGTCGTTGCTGACAAGCGACCATTGGTGTATGCAGCGACGCAGGACAATTGGAAGAAAGTTTTGGAGCTGGTGCTGGAGTATAAGGTGCCGGTGGTGGTGTCGGCACCGAACGACCTCGACGGGCTGAAGAGCCTCGCAGCGACGTTTTCACAAGCAGGCGTCGAAGACATCGTGCTCGACCCGGGGACGTATCCAACTGGGAAGGGTTTGGAGACGACGCTCGCAAACTTCGTGCGTCTAAGAAGAGCTGCAATCGCAGAGGGGCAGAAAGATATTGCTTATCCATTGCTCTGCGTGCCGATGACGGCGTGGCTCGTGTGCGAGAACGAAGTGGACGCTGCTTACTGGGAAACGATGCTCGTCACGATTTTTACCATAAAGTATGCGGACATCATGATTCTGCACAGTATAGAGCCGTATGCGTTGATTCCGCAGACAACGCTTGTTGCAAATATTTACACGGACCCGAGGAGACCTGTGGCCGTGGAGCCGGGGCTGAAGGTGCTCGGCAGCCCGGTTGAGGAGTCGCCGGTCTTCGTGACCACGAATTTTGCCCTAACTTATTACACGGTGGAGAGCGACATCACGTCGAGCAACATAGACTCTTACCTCCTTGTCATCGACACCGAAGGCATTTGCGTCGAAGCCGCAGTCGCAGGTGGGCAGTTGACCGCAGCCAAAATCAAAGAAGCCCTCGAAGCGAGCGAGCTCGAAAATAAGGTCAAGCACAAGACGCTCGTCCTCCCCGGACTTGCTGCTCGTATTTCCGGCGAGACCGAAGACGCCACAGGCTGGAAGGTCATGGTCGGGCCACTTGACAGCGGAAGGATTCCCAACTGGATGGAGAAAAACTGGCCTCCCAAATAATTTCTTTTTCCCTTCTCATGCCTGCGGCTTTTTGCATGCTCCACAGCGTTAGCGTGCCGTCGCACTGCGTCTTCTGCGAGGGACTTGACGTCAGGAAAAAAGACCCGAAGCATCATCCCTCCTACGAAATAACGGCGGCGTGCAACCTGAACTGCATATTTTGTTACTCAAGAGTGGCTGCGGAAGCGGGAGCGGCGCCTAAGGAGGGCTACTACGGCGACGAAAACCCGAAGGCGATAACGATTTCGCAATACGGAGAGCCGCTGCTCGTCGGCACTCGCCGTCTCGTTTCGATAATTAAGGAGCTCCGCAAGAGGTTCGGCGACGTGCGGATAGATTTGCAGACGAATGGCACGCTTCTCGATGAAAAAAGTTTTTTGGAGCTTGAACCGCTGGTGGACATCGTGATGGTGAGCATCGCTGCTGCGACGTTGCAGACCTACGCAAAAATCACAGATGGCGGAGAAAAGGAGTTTAAAGCGGCGCTTAAAGCCTTGGAGTTAGCAGGGCATTCTGACGACGTCTTGGCGGTTGTGAGGGCGGTTTACTGCCCGGGGGTTAACGACGATGAGCTCCCGAGGCTTGCGACGCTTGCAGAGTCCTTAGGTGTGAACGAATTAATGATACAGCCGTGCACGGTTTACACCGCTAATGAAGAGAGACTACGGGCTGTGGGCTTCGATTTCGAGAGTTCTTCTAGGATTTTTGAGATTTTAGAAGTCGCATCCACGTGTAAAAATGCGGCGCCGGAACTCAGAGTGGGCGTCTCAGGCTGCATTCTTGCAGTGTTCAAGCAGCTGCTGGATAATGGAATCAACCTCGAAGATTTGAGGTTTTTGAGGCGAGACGCAAGAGCGGGGACGCTGCCGCAGATGAAGAGACTGCGAAGGTTTAAGCTCTAAGCGTTTCGATTCAGGAAATAGTAAGTTCTTTCGTCACCTACTGCAACAAATGAACACGAGGAAAATTTTGAGTTTAGAAAACTTTAGATATCACTTCCGCTTCAGAAAGTTCGGACGCAGGGTCCGGGAAGGAGTAGGTTGTTGCTTCCTCTCGCAACGGGAAGAAATAGCTTTGTCGCTTTTTCTTGAGCGTCGAAGGGAGCGGGAGGATGTGGAAAACCGAAGTTCTTAGCATTGGGCTTCATTGCCCTCTTAGCGCTGACGACGACTGCGAACGGCTCCATAGTACCTATCTTTTCGTAATCCTGCGTTATTTTGAGCAAATATTGGGTGATTCCCAGCCGTCGTAATCCTTAGGTTTAAGTTTCGGGGGGAGGGAGCGTTGATACTGGCGCAACAGTATCTTTATCAATTTATATAGCAGCAATTGCGACGCTCGTCAAAACTACGAGCGCCGTGCGCCTTATCGTTATATGTTAGTTAGCACAAGTAAAGACTTGGGAATGATTACCCTCAGATACGAGCGGGGCACAATTCTCGTGAAAGGCATAAAGGCGCCGAACGCCCGCTGGGATGCTCGTAGGAACTGTTACGTGGCGCTCGCCGTGCATTATCCTGACATCGTCGCTTATCTTAGAGATTCAGGTTTGGAGTTTCGGGATTACGTCTTGAATTTAATTCCTTGTCCGCATCTTGAGTGCAATGTTTCTTTGAGAGGTTACCAGAAGAAGGCGGTGGAGGTCTGGGAGCGGGCGGGGCGGCGGGGCGTCGTCGTGCTGCCGACGGGCGCCGGGAAGACTTTAATCGGGTTGAAGGCGATTTCGCAGGTGAACGCTCCGAGTCTCGTGGTCGTGCCGACGCTCGACCTGTTGCAGCAGTGGGCAGAACGCTTAGAAGCTGCGTTTTCCGAGGAGATTGGCATCTATGGTGGCGGCGAGCACACGTTGCGTCCGCTGACAGTTTCCACCTACGACAGCGCATATTCCCGCATTGAAGAGCTTGGGGACAAGTTCTCGCTGCTCATTTTCGACGAGGTGCACCACTTACCGTCGCCAGGCTACCGGCAAATCGCAGAATTATCGGCGGCGCCGTTCCGCCTCGGGCTGACAGCAACCTACGAGCGTGAAGATGGGCTGCACGAGGAGCTGCCGAGGCTCGTCGGCGGCAAGATTTTCGAGCTTGGCGTTAAGCATTTGACAGAGTATCTTGCGGACTACGAGTTACGGCGTATCAGAGTTCCGCTGACCGACGACGAACGCCAAGAATACGAAGAGGCATACTCAAAATTTTTGAACTTCATACGCTCAAAGGGGGTGGCGTTCAAGAGCCGTCGGGATTTTGAGAGGTTCATAATGATGTCTGTGCGGGATAAAAACGCAAGAGAGGCGCTCGTCGCACGAAACAGGGCGAGAAGCATAGCGTTCAACTCAAAAGCGAAGCTTGAGAAGCTCAGGGAGCTTCTGGAGCAGCACAAAGACGAGAAAATTTTAATATTTACTGAACACAACGAGCTCGTGCACCGCATCTCCAAGGAATTCCTCGTCCCCTACATCACGCATAAAACCGACAAGAACGAGCGTAAGAGCGTCTTGAATGGCTTCAAGGAGGGGAGATACCGTGTGGTGGTGACGTCAAAGGTGCTGGACGAGGGCGTGGACGTGCCGGATGCAAGCGTTGGCATCATACTCAGCGGCAGCGGCAGCAGAAGAGAGTTCGTGCAGAGACTCGGACGCCTGCTCAGGAAGAAGGAGGGAAAGCGTGCAATTCTTTACGAAGTCGTGTCCGACACTTTTGAGCTTGGCGTCTCACGGCGCCGCCGCAAAAAAGCCCAGGTATAATGCTGCCAAGCGAATATCTCGTCGTGGAAACTCGAAAGGGTAGAATAAGTCCTGTTTTTTCGTCGAGGTATCCAAACGCCGGGGATATGGCTAGTGAGCTTATAAAAATATTCGAGAACTGCGTGGGCAGGCGCAAAAAGCATCTAACCGCGGAGCTTAAGAAGTTTTACGACGAGACCTTCGACTATGGGTATAATCGTTTCGTGAAAGGCTTGTGCGTGCTTCTGGAGCGGCGGTGTAGTTTCTCGGCACGCAGCGAGCTTGACCCCAAACTCGTTAGAGAGCGTGTCTTCAAGAGAGGACCTGCGCTGGATGGGGCTGAGCGGCTTAGGATTTTAAGTGAGGTCGCTAAGGAGCTTGGCGTCTCCGTCGAGGCGGTGGAGAACTCGCTCTGGGCGGACAACGAGGCTGAGCTTTTCGTAGAGAGTTTCGAAAGTATCACGCCAGAGCAGCTACTACGGCTCTACGACCTTTCGCTGACGCAAACCCTTCTCTTCAAAGCCGTGAGCGTGGACTTGTTCGTAAGAAGTCATTACAAGGAAGTTTTGAGGCGTGTGAAGCGTCTTGGATTAATGTATTTAGCAGAGAAGCAAGAAAGCGGAGTGAAAATAAGCGTAGAGGGGCCTGCATCCGTTTTGAAGCTCACGGAGAAATACGGGACAGCGTTTGCGAGACTCTTGCCCCTGGAGGGGGATTGGGCGTTGCACGCCAGAATTTTGATGCGTAAGGGGCGAGCGCCTCGAATTTATGACTTTTACGTAAATTCTTCAGCGCTGGATTGGGAAGAGCCCGTGAAGGCGAACGAGTTCGACAGCGCCGCTGAAGAGAGCTTTGCCCGACGCTTCTCGTCGTTAAACACGGGCTGGCAGCTCCGTAGAGAAGGCGAGGCGCTCGTCTGCGGGAACTCTGTCTTCATTCCCGACTTCTCTCTCGAAAAGGATGACCTGAGAGTTTATTTGGAAATAGTAGGCTTCTGGACTGAGGGCTACATGAAAAAGAAGCTAAGGAAGCTGCGAGACTTGGAGCGGAGTGAGCGGGAGCGCATGATTCTGGCGGTGAGCGAGGAGCTCGCCTGCGCCTTCAAGGAATTTGAGGCGGAGATGCCAGTGATTTACTTTAAGAAGAAAATTCCCCTTGCTGAAGTTTTGAACGTCCTGCGGGAATACGAACGCAAGCAGGAACGGGAGCGTGGAGACTACGCTGCTGTGAAGGAGGAAGTCGCAAGCTTGAAGGGCGACGTGGTGCGCTTAGACGAGCTTGAACAGGCGACAGGCGCCAGTAAGAGGCTTTTGAGGAGCATTTTAGAGAGGGAGCCGCCGGCGGGCTACGTCTTCCTCGGCGACGAGCTTGTGAGCGTTGCGCTTTTGGAAACGCTCAAGGACAAGCTGCGAGGTGGCATGAGGTATTTGGAGGCGGTGTCATTGCTGCGGGAGCACGGGATAAAAAGCGAGCGCGCGTTCGAGCATTTGGGCTTCAAAGTTGTCTGGAAGGGCTTAAATCCGGAAAGCGCCGTTCTGGTGAGAGAGAAATGTTGAGTTTGAAGCCGATGACTAACGCCGCTGACTAATGTTGTTGCGACGCAACTTTTGCGATTAGCGCAGCGAAGACGCCGGCGGCGACGCCGTTGTCGATATTCACGACCGCCAGCCCCAAGGCGCAGCTCTGCAGCATTGAGAGGAGCGCGGCGAGCCCACCACCGCCGAGCCCATAACCCACGGACGTCGGCACGCCGACGACGGGCACGTCCACGAGGCTTGCGACCACTGACGGCAGCGCCCCCTCCATACCTGCGACCACGATGAGCGCTGCGACGCCCTCCTTTAAGAACATCTCAAGAGGTTCTTTCAGCCTGTGGATGCCTGCGATGCCGACGTCGTAAGCCTTAAGCGCCTCGCAGCCCATAACCTCTGCGACAACGCTCGCCTCTTCCGCCACTCGCGCGTCGGCGGTCCCTGCGCTGAGCACGCCTACCTTCCCGCACTTCTGCGGCGCCCACCCCCTTTTTTTAAGCAAGAGCGTCTTCGCAAGCTCGTTACTCTCTACTTCTAACCCCCTTTTCAACGCCAGCTCCTTTACTGCTTTTTTCTGTTCGTTGTTCACTCTCGTCGCAAGTGCATAGCCCTTAGCTTCGGCGACCGCCACGCAAATCTCAGCAAAGAGCGCAGGCGGCTTCCCCTCTGCAAAGATTATTTCAGGAACGCCACGCCGCAGTTCCCTCCCAATATCCAAGCACGCAAAGTCGCCGAGACGCTGCAAGAAGTCGAGTTTAAGCTCTCTTACAGCGTCCTCGATGCTCAGTTCGCCAGCGGCAACCTTCCTTAAAATTTCTTCCATAAACATGTCTTCGCAGGTTTGATTTATCTTCCCGTTGCTCGCAAGACCCCTTGGGGAATGCGCAACGCAGGCGGAGGTGGGCGGGTTGGATTTAAATATCGGTTTGAATATATAACATTTTGTTTGTAGCCCATCGGATGGATAACGCTGCTGGGAGGTGAGAAGCATCCAGAATGAGTATATACGCAATGCGTATATGACTCTAATTTGGAATGATATACGCAATGCGGATATGAACGAGTTGTCCGAAACTGCGGGCGACGGGCTTAAATATAGTGAAAGGAGTGAGAAACCATGGAAGAAATAATTTTTGAATTAGAAACTATAACTCCACTATTTATTGCTGGTGCTGATCAAAGGAACATAGAAAATGAAGGGCTGCGAGCACCGAGTTTGAGGGGACTATTAAGGTGGTGGTTTAGGGCGTTAGCGGGAAATTATGCAGGAAATGATATTGTGACTCTTAAAAGGGCTGAAGATAAGATATTTGGCTCTACTACTTCAAAATTTAGGGCGTTAGCGGGAAATTATGCAGGAAATGATATTGTGACTCTTAAAAGGGCTGAAGATAAGATATTTGGCTCTACTACTTCAAAATCCAAAGTCTCTTTGATAACAAGTGGTGAAAATGAACCTACACAGATTACAAGGGAGTGCGGATCGTGGAATGAAGCTACTGTGTGGAGTAATTGGGTAGACTATTTCTTTTTCTCGTGTTTAGATAAACGAAAAGACAGAAGGAAAAATAGAATTAAAGTAAACTCTAAACCCTTCTATCCTGAGACATCTAAATTTAAGATTATTATGTTTGGTGAAGAAAGCAAGTTAAGGATATATTTGTCCTCTTTTTGGGCTTTAGTTTACTTGGGTGGTATAGGTTTTAGGGCAAGAAGAGGTGGGGGCTGCTTAAAGATCACAAATGTTAAAGGAAATACCTTTGGTTTAAATTTCATCTGCAAAGATCCAGATCAACTTGAACAATTTCTGAAAAACAACATAGAGATTACTCTCAAACTAGTAGGAGAATTGTTTGGGCATAAACATACAAACTTATCTTCATTACCGGAGTACGCTGTATTAAATCCTTCACACTCAGCCCTGTTTATAAGGAGAATAAATGGAAAAGACTGGAAATCTGCTCTTGATGAAATAGGTAAATGGTATATCGGTGAAAAAAGAGGGAGAAAATTTACTGGTGGATTTAGAATGAGATTAGCAGATTACGGTTTTTCTCATGAAATAAAAGATGCAAATAGGAATGGAAATCTTAAATCAGATAAAGAAAGAAGACCATATTTGGGTTTACCCGTCACATACGCTACTTATAAAGCCACATTAAAAGAGGAGAAGTTTGAAAGGAGAGCTTCACAATTAATTTTCGGCGTATATGAAATAAATGGTAATTATATCCCAAGAATTTTGATTTTTAGATCAATGTTTTTACCTGACTTCAGACGAAACTTTATGATAGAGAAAAAGATAAAACGCAACAGAGAGGAGGTAAGGATTACTTTACGAACTCAATCACCTAGTAATGAACAATTAATCAGGAACTGTTACCATGATTTACTTGAAAATCGTTGGCAAGTTGTTTGGGGGATGATAAAATGACAGAAGAATTCTGGCAAAACAAGATCAAAGCATTCCTTCATGATCCTCCAGACAAAGCGCTGATATTGTTCCATAGATCACATGAAGAGGAAAGAGATAAGATTCTGAATGAATTAGGTCTCAGGTATGACAGAAGCCTTAATCCAGCCGACCATATATCCTCGGCAATGCAAAGACTGGATATCCCAAAAGACTATAGGATGGATGATGCAAGAAATTGCAATACCCACATATGCTTTAAAGGTCCGAATAAGCCAGTATTCAGGCACACAGTATCTAGCGTGTTGGAAGAGCTTGAGGAAATAAAAGAAATTGTAGCTACATATGGTTATGAAAAAGCATTAGCTAAGTATTGTTTCAATATAGAAATTGTGAAAGAATTCCTTGTTAAAAACGACTGGAAGAAAACTTATTTTTCACTTTGGAGATTCTTACCAGAAATATACCCTCTTGGATATATTCTACCAGCCGATACAAGAGTTCCCGACCACAGTATCTGGGATCACTTGGATGTTACTGCTGCAATAAGCTCATGCTTAGGCGATATGGGATTATTCGCACTCAAAATTCCGGCTGTACAAGAGTTTATCTCTCATTCACGAAAACTATCGGATTTGTGGGCATCAAGTCATATTTTTTCACTATTACTTTTTGAAGGTGTTAAAGAGATAATTGGTGAATTTGGCCCTGACGTAGTTATATACCCACAGCTAAGGGGGAATCCCTTACTTGATTACTATATAAAGAGAGGAATGGGAATAAACATCACTCCCGACAAAGATAAAATAAGGATAGCGAATTTGCCAAACACTTTCCTTTGTTTTATACCACTTGGTAAAGCTGAAGAATATAAAGAAAAATGCGAGAAAGCAGTAAAAAGAAAGTGGAGAGAAATCTCCGAAAAAGTAAAGGAGTATCTGGCGAAAATAAACATTAAGCCTAATGAAAAGCTATGGGATTTCCAGATTGAGAATGCCTTGTCTGTTACAGTCGCATATACAAAATTTTTCAACATTGGCAATTATGAAAAAGTGAAAGATGATTTACCTAATGATGTTAGAGAAAAGCAAGATAAATGGCTTGGCTTTGTGGAGAAATTGGAGAGAACTAACTACGGCCACTTTTATTTTCCAAGCTATGCATTATTAGGGACTACTTTGGCACAAAGCTCAAGATTGTGGAATGCTTGGGAAGAAGAACCAATAACGGGGAAAAAGTGTTTGATGTGTGGATTGGGGAATGCTTTAATTGAAAGAAAGGATACCAATATCTACCAATACTGGAAGGATGATAGCTGGAACGAGATAAAAATTGAGGATAAAGAATGGAGAAATATCCTTAAAGAAGGAGAAAGGCTTTGTGCCGTATGTTTAATTAAGAGAATGTACATAAAAGTGTTTAAAGAAGAATTTAAAGCTAAACCCCCAGCATTTGAATC
>NZ_JBMXYC010000019.1:0-21296 GCF_053996935.1 Candidatus Alkanophaga liquidiphilum | reverse complement strand
CGTTAGGTTTATATATTGTTTGCAATTTTGTTATTAGCGAGGCTGCGGGTATATCCTGCAGTCAGGGGCTGCGGTGAGCCAGCCCCGTCGTGAAGCTCGGCTCCGGAGCGGTGCTCCTCAAGGAGTCGGAGTGGAGAGACGTGAAGCTCCCGGCTTTAGCCATGGAGTAGCTCACCTCCGGACGTCCAGCGATAACGTGGTGATAAGTAACACGTGCAACAGCAACGCAAACGTCAGCGGTACCCTTCTCATCGAAATCCGGCAACAACGTGATGAAAGGCAACACTTGTAAAGAAAACGACGACGGCATTTGGCTCCACATTCCAACAACAACGAGGTGCCGAGCAACAGTGCAGGAACCCGACTGCAGTTCGGGCAGAAGCGTGAGCCCCGAACCCGATGGTCACAAATCGAGAAGGACGGCGTTTATAGTACACGAGAGGGCTACGAGGCAGCTCTACAATGACCAGAACGTGACAGCGGCGTTCGACTACTGCGGCCCGACGGTAGGACGATAGACGCGGGCGTCTTCGACCACTACGACGCTCGAGCAAGGAAGGCGGCTTCGTGCCTTCCTGCTGCCGCCGCCGACACCACGCTACGCCGGTGTCGGAGTTCACGAGCTTGGCGTTAATTGCGGCGGGCATACCGGGAACGCTCGTTCTACGGCGGCGTAAGAAATAATTTAAGAAGACGTTGCTGCTAATTCCTCCCTTTTGAAAGGTAGGATACAGCAGGGGAGGCGGGAGGGGGAGGGCGGAGGTAAGTTTTATAGTTCTCGATGGATATGTTATTGCTATCACAAGGTGCCTAGAGGGTTGGGACGCCCCGAAGTTACGCCTGTGGACACCGAACCTCTGCCTAGGTTGGCTGAAAGAGCTGCCAATGATGGTAAGTTCGGTGTGTGAAGCAGGAAGCTCCTTCCGTAAGGAGGAGTAGTTCACTTCCTTTTATTTTTCATGCACACGAGTTCTATGTAGGCTTTCAACTCCTTTCTGCCGCCGCCTTGGCTTACGACGTTCAGGACTTGAGCGGCGTTCGTGGTGATGCCGGCGAGGACGTCGGCGCCGTATTCGAAGAGGATCTTGTAAAGGGGCGTGCTCGGGCCGGCGACTACGGTGAAGCCGCCGCTCAGCTCGAGGAGTCTCTGCAACGTCTTGTTCACGAAAGCACTGCCGGAGATCACGACGAAGTCGCAGCGTGGCAGGAGTTCCTCAGCGGCAGCGTCCGGGAGCGTGCCCTCGCTCGGACGCCTCTCGAAGACGTAAACTTCCTTGCACAGCCTTTTCAGCTCGCCCACGAACGGGAACTTGCCAACAACTCCTATTCTCTCGAAGTCCGGCGCCATTGCAAACAAAAGCTGCGTAATTTCCAAGCGCTCGTAATCTGTAGGCTTGAGCTTCGAGGAGAGCAACGCATTGACGCTGGCGCACCCAACTGCCGCCTCTATCATGTTCCAAGAACGGGCGAGCGCCACAGTTTTCGCGCCAATGAGCTTTCCAACGCCTCTCGGCGGCGGGCACCAGTCCTTAAACGTATAAGCCAGCCCGATCATGCCTCTCATCTTCACGGCAGTGAGCCGCAATCCGACACGCACATCCTCCGTAGGCGTCTCTAACTCCTCCACCTCGCTTATCAAATCCTCAACTAACCTAATCTTAGATAACTTCTCCATTTCACCCCTCCTGCCCCTCTTCTTCAGCAATGAGCAGTTCTATGACGTCTGAGATGTCATCTACGTTTTCTATTCCGTTTATTGCATAAACAAGATTCTCTAAATCTTCTTCAGCTATGACGCCCTGCGTTAGTGCAAAAAATTTTCTCTCTAGCTCCTCGTAGCTCAGTGGGTTGCCCTTGAATCCTTTACACGGCGCTGCCATAGCAAAAGCCCTGCCAGCAGCCTTTATATCCAGCGGCGAGAGTAAAACGCCACCCCTCTCCATTACGGCATCAAGCTTCTTGTCGATTTCAACTCTAAGCTTGGATGCTAACTGCAAAATCCGCTGATCCTTAAATCTTTCATCAGAAAGCTGGCGTGCGGGGTCGAGCAAGTGTCCATCGTGAAACACCGTCGCCAAGCAGAATGGTAGACTGTTCTGCGCATCTTCCAGACTTTTAGGCGACTTTTTGGCATCGTTGCACGCTTCTCTTAAAAATGGATGGTTTCTGGGGATTTTTACTTTCAAATGCTCAACGTCTTCTGCCTTGATGCCATAATCTCTCATGAGACGCAATGCTGCATCTAAATAGCCGTGGAGGGAGTGCCTGCATCCAAAATATTTAAAGCCCACTTCCCGCATCACCCACCTCTCTCCTAACTGCTTTTCGATGTCGTTTTCGTTCAGCTTCGGCACGCTGCCTAAAGCAGCTTTTCTGCCAAAGCCTTTCTTAGCGGCGACGGCGCAGAGGATGCTATTTCTTGCCGCCATACCCGTAGCGAATTCGTTGTAGTGCGTTGTGTCGCCCGTTGCGACCGTGCGAGAGGCGAGCGCAAATGCCTTTTCGAGCTCGTCTTCGCCCAAGCCTAAGAGTTTTCCGACAGCCGCCACCACGCTGAGCGGCAGCGCCGCAGCCTTGAGGGCATCGCCAACACGCCCACACACCTCGTAGCCCGCAATTATCGCAGTCATTAGCTCCCTACCACTGCAGCGCTCACGCTCAGCGACGGCAACTGCCGCCGAAATTACGGCGGCGCCCGGGCTCAGGAACGCCGGCGGCGGGAGCGAGTCGCAAAGCTCGTAACTCGCCGCCATCACGGCGTTTGTCATCGCCGCATTCTCGCAAGGCACCATGTAGCCGTGCACTAAAATCATGGATTCCGGCTTACCTGCCTCCTCCTTGAAAATGTCAACGAGAATTTTGCTCCGCGGCGACCGTGCGCCGTAAACCGAAATGCACGCCCAGTCCAACAGACACATCTTCGCTCTTTCCCTGACGTCTAACGGCACGTCCTCATACTCGAGCGCCGCAAGCCAGCTTGCAAACCTTTCCATGTTAAAATATTGGCTCTAATTTTATTTCCGTGAGTTCGACTACGTAACTTCTAAGAAACGCTCTGCAGCCGCTCTATTTCTCGCTTTATCTGCTCAATCACCTCTGTATTAAAAATTTCCTTCTTCCTCTCCTTTTCCACAGACAAGATTATGAAAACCTTCCCGCCAAAGTTGCGAGCGAATTTTTCATGCGAATTTCTGTAAGCGTCCCGCCACTTCCTCTCGTATTCCGGGGCGTGCTCGAACGTCGTTGGCTTGATTTGTATACCGATGTATTTGTCTCCAACTTTTATATAGAAATCAACGTTATAAAGCCGATCCCATTCGTCTGGTGCAGGCCTGATTTTTGCTCCTAAGATATCCTGTAACTGTCCATATATGGTTTGCTTTTCTGTGACGTAACCTTTATAAGTTCGGTTTATCACCAAATTCTTTATATATTGTATGCAATCTTCTTCATCGACTTCTTCCACCTCAGCCTTTATTACTTCAGATATTTTGATGTAAAGGGTTTTGCCTAAATCTTCTAAGTATTCCTCTGGCTCCAAGTTGATATCTTTTTCCTTTATGAATTCCCTTAATTTTTTAAAGTAAAACTCTTCCCAATCTTTAACACTCCTCGGACTACACTCTCTTATCCAAGCAGAGACGGGCCCCACTCTGTTTTTCTTCGTCAGCCCCCATCTTCCGTTTGCCATATTTAATATCCACTCTTTAGCCATTCTCTTTCCAAATTTCTATAAACTTCTTCTTGTATGAGAAGGGATAATTTGCAGGTTTTGCAAGCCCCATCCTCACCATTTCTTTGTTTATGAAAATTTTGTTTTTAAGATAGACATACGCATAGACAATATCTTTCTCAGCAGGCTTTGAGTCAAATCTCAAAAACACCTTTTTCCCCCTGACAAAATTTCTTAAATAATTGAGGGCTTCTTCTTTCCTCTCTGGCAAAACGTCAACTCCTAATAACCTCACAGTTAAGCTAGTGTCAAGTCTGACAGTATCTTCACTTAAAATTTCTACGACTTTGTAAAGCCCTTCTTTAAATCTGAAGAGATTTGGCTCTATAAGCGGTTTTGCATCCTTGATGTTAGGCGTGTAATCTATCTCTTCTGGCTCTATTTCATTTTTTCTTTCGACGATTTCCACTTGCCAGCCGAAGAGGCTCTCGCCGAATTTCTTTCTTATTATTTTCAAAAAGTCTCGATTTATTTCGTAACCTATGGCGTTTCTGCCCGCTTCCAAAGCAGCTTTTACTGTAGTTCCGCTCCCTGCAAAAGGGTCTAAAACGGTGTCGCCTACGAACGTGAACATCTTTATCAACCGCCGTGGCAACTCTTCAGGAAACATCGCCTCGTGCCCGATTTGCTTAGCCCCGCCGAAACGCCAGTGTCCGCAGAAATATCCCTTCCACTCCTCTTTCGTCAATTTCGATTGTTCTTTAATCTCTTTAGACACTCTTTCGCTCTTCCCTGGCTTTTTAAAAATGAGAATGAACTCGTAATCGATTTCGACCATGCCGTTCGGCGGATATGGGAACGAACCCATAACGTTAGCCCCGCCAGTGGTATGCATCGTGGTTTTCTTCTGCCAGATGATGGCGCCCATATAATCAAAGCCTATGTTCTCGCACTGCGTTATTATTTCAGCATGCAACGGAATTATTTTGTATCGTCCATAAATTATTGCTCTGGCGAACTGGTCGCCGATGTTTATACACAGCCGCCTTCCTTTTTTAAGGACCTTGTAACACTCCTTCCACACCCGATACAAGTCCTTTAAGTATTCATGCAGGGTTTGCCCGTAGCCTATTTGCCCGGCGACGCCGTAGTCTTTGATGTGCCAGTAGGGCGGCGAAGTTACCACGAGCCCAATGCTTTCGTCTTCGACCTCAGGCATGCGGCGGCTGTCGCCAATAATGATTTTCGCCCAGTTCCCCATTACTGCTTCTTTTGGCATGTTTAAATAAACATCTTGCGAGAGCGTTAGCTGCGTCGCCGCTTTTTCCGCCGCTTCGAGCGTATTTCCAGAACCGCAAGTAGCACGACCACGAAAGCGCAGCCGAGGAAAAACCAGAAACCCGCATGTTCGGAAATGGGATACAGGCGTGAGACGATATCGGAAAACGCAGGCAGCCCTTTACCCAAAGGCGCCGGCACGGGTAGCCATCCCTCCTCCGCTGCTCTTTTAAGTGCTCCTTGTTCCAGTTTTGGTGTCGCTGCCAAATCCAAGAGCAAAGCGGCGATGCCTGCGGCAGACAACAGTCCCAGATACCTTTTTAACGCTTCTATCACGCTCTTCTTGTCGTCTTTCGCTTGAGCGGGCACGATGACGACGAACTTGCGTGCTGGTGCGTAAATTTTGACCTCTCGCATTTTTTCGCTGTATTTAGTGCGCTCGACCCTCACGAGTCCGGCGTCGAGAAGCTTGTTTACGTTGTATTGAACCGTAGTCAGGGGCAAGCCGAGACGCCCCGCAACTTCGGAGGCGGAGAGCGGCGCCTCTGTCAATGCCTCCAGAATGCGGCGGGCGGTGTCGTTCGATAATACTTGCGAGACCTTCTTTGAGGCGTTGAGCGGTAGAATTAATAGCTTTTCATCCTCTTTTGCGACTTCCCCCCTCGTTTCCTCAGCGGCTTTCATCTCTTTATCCTCAACTTAAATTAACCCTCAGCCCTTGAGCCTCTTTCGGCTCGTAATCTTTTAAGCTCTTGCTGAACATTCTCATGAATTCTTGGAAGGAATTGCGGGCACTCCCTTGAAACTCTTGAATAGCGTTTTCAACAGCTTCATCAAGAAGAACTAACTCTGCAGGCATACTGCTAGCTTCTCGTGCCGCTTCATTAAGATGTTGCTTTACAGCATTTTCTAATTGTTATGGGACCCTTCGCTGTTTCTGACGCTGCATCCTTGAGTTCAGAGTTATTCGCAATAACCTTTCCCACCCATCCAAGAGAGGAAGCTGCTTGCGACGTGGCAATCTCAAGCCCTTTCTCCGCAGCAGTAACTCCAATAAGTTTGCGGGATGTCACTACGCGCTTCGTTATTATTCTAAGGTTTTTTCTACAGCAGCCTCTCCAACCGCTCCGAGGAACTCCGCTGCTTGCCTTGCTGCGCTCTCAAACCCTCTTCTGCCGCATCCTTGTATCTCGCACTGCCAGCGTCGGTATGGAAGAGCTAGAACCTGTCGAATACTCGCCATCCCACTCCGACTATTGGCACGAAAAGACCAAGATAAGTGAGAGGGCAGACGCCCCACGGATGCGTGACCTCCTCCCCTCACTGAAGGGGCATCCGACGGATGCACGAGGTTGGGGAGTGTGCCAGATACGGCGCTCCCCTTCGGGCTGGGCACGCAGCCCCTATCCGCAGGTTATACCCACGGACTCGTCATATATTCAAACGCAAGTATATAAATACTCTCCCATCCACCTCCCCTACTGTATCCCTCCTTTAAAAAGGGGGATTAGCAGCCACATCGTCCTAAAAACAATTAGCTACCTGAACTTATAAGGCGAGGCAGGATGCGTGTGCCTCGGCAAACGTCTTAGCAGGAGAACGCCACGTGCACCCGCATGAACTTCAACATCGCCCAGCAGTGTCGGCGGCGCCACCCCGTCAAGCTCTCAATGTCGTAGCGGCAGTAATAAGGAGCAATGGGAACGTGATCTCGCTTTTCGATTAAATACCCAAGCCGCCTGTCAGCGTAGAATCTCGAGAGAATACTCTCTATAGTTTCACCCTCTTCCTTTTGATTAGAGGAATCGATGGTTAGGTTATGTGCATTTTGAGCCGAAAAACTCAAAATGCTTCGTGCGATGTCATCCTTTGTCCACCGCACCGGGTGCAACCCACACCCTCTATCCCGTCCGCAAACGCTTCCGGGATTGCTTGCGATGCCGACTGCGTGCTTCGGCTCAGCGCCGGCTTGTCGGCAATCGCAGCAACTTTATGATTTGAGCATATATAAAATTATCGGTCGAAATCAGGCATCATACCCTTACTCGAACGGTTCCCCGTAGGGGAAAGATAAGGTATTTTTATTTAAGGCAGCAACTTTACGTTGCTTACTGAAAACAAGTGATGAGATGTATCTAAGGATAAGAGCTGTGGACGTTGTACGGATACCGCCGGAGCGGCTTGCTGATGATTTAGAAGAGACAGTGAAAGAAATGCTCATGGACAAGCTTGAAGGGCGGGTCGACAAGAGGATAGGCGTGTTTGTGGCGATTCTCGATGTTATAGAGATTGGGGAAGGTAGGATTCTCGTGGGCGACCCCGGGGTTTATTATGAAACAGTGTTTGATGCGCTCGTCTTTAGACCTGTGCTGCAGGAGGTCATAGAAGGGGAGGTCGTAGAGATTGTAGAATTTGGAGCGTTCGTGGACATAGGTCCGCTCGACGGGCTCGTCCACATCAGCCAAATCACTGACGAATACATAAACTACGACGAGAAGAACATGATGCTTGTGACCAAGGAGACCGGGAGAATACTGAGAGAAGGCGACAAAGTGCGAGCGAGAATCGTGGCGGTCTCGCTGAACGAGCGCAATCCGAGCGAGAGCAAGATAGGGTTGACAATGCGGCAGCCCGCTCTTGGAAAGCTTGAGTGGATTGAGGAGGAGCGGAAGAAGGAGCTTGAGCGGCTGACCGGTGCAGAAAGCGTCGGGGGGCGGGGTGGGGAGTAAAGGAAAAGGAGCGGGAGAGATGGAGTTTGCGTGTCGTGATTGCCGGCGGATAATAACGAAGAATGTGTGCGAGTGCGGCTCTGACTCATTAAGCCGGGACTGGAGTGGTTATATCATAATACTCGACGCTAAAAATTCTGAAATCGCGAAGAAGCTCGGAATACACAAGGAAGGTAAATATGCATTAAAAGTGCGGTGAAGGTAAAAGGTTGTGAGGAGCAATTAAAGTAAAGGTGCCGTCGTGGGTGAAGAAAGATGGACATCGAAGTCATTGAAGAGAGAGAAAACCCCCTACTTGAGCGAAAAGAGATAAAATTCAGGATAAAGCACGAGAACAAGGGAAGAACACCATCAAGAAAGGATGTACGGGAACTGCTGGTAAAAGAGTTCAAGACGAGCCCGAACTTGCTCGTCGTGGACAGCTTACGCTCAGAGTTCGGGAAACGTGAAGTAATAGGCTATGCGAAGATTTACAGGAGCGAAGGGAAGCTCAGAAGCGTGGAACGCCCTCACATCCTGAGAAGGAACTTCGAGGAGTGAGAAGATGGCAAGAAAAGATGTAAAGGTTTACAAGTTTTATGATTTGAAAGACAGTAAGCTCGTGCGCCTGCGAAGGACGTGCCCTAGGTGCGGCGAAGGCGTCTTCCTTGCGGAACATCCCGACCGGCGGGCGTGCGGAAAGTGTGGCTACACGGAGTTCAAATAGCACGCTGTTCCCTCTCCGGCAACCCTTAAATCTATATCACCTCCGCGCTCTCGATGGCGCCCAGCTCCGTTCCAGCACTGGCTCTTGTCCGCCTCTTGAATACATTCTGGATATCCTGATGGTTTTCTCGTCCTCATCGAGTTCGATGAGGTTGAAGGACTGTGGGATGTCCCACTTCACCCTGTTCGTGCACGCGGTCCCAGCATGGAGGATAATCATTCCGTTCAACTCCCAGACCCAAGGAACGTGCTTATGCCCACAGAGCACGAGGTTCGTTCCGCAACGCACGAGCAGTTCGAGGACATCGCCCGCATCCGTCGGGATGTTCCGCTCTCGCCCAGTCAGCGGGACGGGGATTAAATGGTGGTGCAACGCAACAATCTTGAAGCTCTCGTCTGCAAGGCTTTTCTCCAGCCACCCATACTTCTCTCTACCGATGTGTCCCTCGTCGATGTCAGGTTGCGTGGAGTCCACTCCGACGACAGTTATTTCACGATAACGCTCAACTCTCGAACGCCGCCCGAAAAACTCCTCGAAGCAAAGATAACCAACGTTCCGGGAGTCGTGGTTCCCCGGAACTACCACCTTCCTCTTGCATTTTATCCTATCAAGATAGCTCTTGGCACGCTCGAACTCGAAATGGTAGCCGTCTTCGGTCAGGTCGCCGGTGACCACCACAATCTCGGGCGCTATTTCGTTCACTCGCCCCACCACCTTCTCAGCGAGGTCTGGCAGGAAGTGCGGCTCCGCCACGTGGATGTCGGAAAGGTGAACTATTTTCATTTGCCCACCCCCAAACGGATGTAACCTAGCTCTTTGACTACTCTCTGCCCTTCATCGCTCAAGACGAAATCGATGAACGCCTTTTCCAGCGTATCGGGCTCGCCTTTGGTTATCAGGTATAGTTTTCTTGAGATTGGGTACTTGCCGCTCGTGACGTTTTCGCGGGTTGGCATGACGCCGTTTATCCGCAAGGCTTTCACGGAGGGGTCGACGTAACCAAGGGAAATGTAGCCGATGGCATGTCTGTCCGTCGAGACTGTGGCTCGGACGTCGCCGTTCGAGGGCTTTGTGAGCGCCCTCGCCGACATTTCGACGCTAAAGGGCTTGAGCACATGCTCCTCGAACGTCGCCCTTGTGCCCGAGCCGTATTCTCTCGTGACGACGTGAATTTCAGCGTCCTCCCAGCCCAACTCCCGCCAGTTTCGGATTTCGCCGCCGAAGATTTTTGCGATCGGCTCAAGCGTTAGATTCTCAATCGGGTTTTCGGGGTGGACGACGACAGCGACGCCGTCCCCCGCTACCGGCACGGGCTTCAGGTCCGGATAAAGCTCAAACTCCTCAGGCTTCACGTCCCGAGATGCCATGCCGATGTCGACTTCGCCGACGCCGACCGCCTTGATGCCGTGCCCGGAGCCGCCGCCCGCCACCGTTATCCTGACGGCGGGATGCTGCTCCATGAAGAGGCGGGCGCACTCTTCAATCACGGGAAAAAGCGTCGTAGAGCCTGCGATTGTTATGCTGCCGGAGAGCTGCGATGTTGACGTTTCCGGCGTCTGCGTTCTCAGAGCGATGCCGAGCGCTGCCGCCATCACTACCACGGCAGCAACAGCAGCCCAAACCTTCTTCATATACTCTCACCCCAATATGGAGAGAGGGGACATATCTATTTAAATGTTCTGCAAATATATAATAAGCGAAAGTTATATATAAGCGAGATTTGTGCGTTGCTTGCAAGACCCCTTCCAAGATGAGTCAGATTTAAACTCTGAGAATAGGAGTATAACGATCTCGTAACAGCCGTAAGGCTGAACAGCCATGAGAAGTCCGTGAGTTCAAAGGAAGGGGATGACGAATAGTGGCTGCGTGAGCCAGATAGTGGGATAAGGCTCGTAAGAGCAACTCCTCACGAAGCCCGTCCGTTAGGGGTGGCTCACCCTCACGCCCAATTGAGTCTTCTCCGCCCATACCACTCCTCCATTGCCCGCCAAACTCTTTCCGAATACGCTTTGCCCTCGATGTATTCTAGGACCTTCCTGTGTAACTCCCGTAGGAGTTCCCGCCTCGACTCCATGAGGACGATGTCCGAGGCTTGCAAAGCTATCAAAGCGTGCGAGAACGGCGACGGGAACGGCAAGCCCTTCACGAACTTTATTGCTATCTCGCCGCTTTCTATCCCCTTCAGAACCTCCTTTGCATGTTCTATATCCATAACTTCCTCCAGAATCTCTCTGAAGGTCTCCTCGACGATTGGGAATCCCTCAATTTTCTCGACGACACTGAGCACCGCCGACGAGTTTCTTTGCTGCTTCCCGATGCTGATGTCGTAGCCTTTATACTGCTTGAGAATCATGAGCGCCCGGACGGCGCAGTGGCGGAACCGGCGTTTGAAAAGCTCCGTTTTCTTGATGCTGCGGCGGAGCAGCATTTCTATATTGTCGCTCGTCACAAGTTTTGGGATTTCTTCTACGGGGATGTTTTTGGGGAGGCGGAGGACGAAGCCATTGTCATTGAGCGTGATGGCGACGTTCGTGTTGAAGCGGCGGCTCACTGCATAAGCGTAAGCCCTTGAGAGCGCATCTATGGTCCTGCGTCCGAAGACGGCGTGGAACACTATGTTCTGGCGTCCGAGGTCATCGTAGAACGTTTCGATAACGATTTTGCGATGCGTGGGGACGACGCCCGCATATTGTTTTTGCTCCAAGAAGTACTGATAGATGTTCTCGGCGGCATGCCGCTCTAGATTATACTCTTGCGTTAACCACCCCACCACCTCATCTCTTGAAAGCTCATCCATCTGCCGCTCTATTTCCTCCCGAAAACGCCCTATTTCTACGGCGGAGTCGTATTCAAGCGGCAGTATCTCGCCGATCCACGAAGGTATCGTCGGCGGGCCATCAGAAGGCTCGACGAACGCCCGCATGCCCTTCGCCGAGAGGAACCTATAAGTTTTGCCACCGAGGACAAAGACGTCGCCACGCTCCAGCTTTTCAAGGAAGGGCTCGTCAATTTCGCCAATCCAGCGGCGTGGCGACTTCTGGAAGACTTGTATCGAGGTTTCCGACGGTATCGTTCCGACGTGCGTCATGTAGATGCCACGGACGGCACCTCGCCGCCCGAAGACGCCCTCCTCCTCGTCGAACCAGATTTTGGGGTAAACACGCACGCTCTCCAGCTCTGAGTATTTGCCGGAGAGGTAGCGGAGGACGGAGATGAACTGCTCCCGCGTCAGGTTTCGGTAAGGGTAAGCTCGTCGCACGAGCGCAAACGCCTCGTCCACCTGCCACTTCTTCTCGAGGGACATGCCGACGATGTGCTGAGCGAGAACGTCGAGGGCGCAACCCACAACCCTTATACGGTCGAGCTTGCGCTCTATCGCTCGTTTTGCGAGGACGATGCACTCCACAAGATCATCTAAGTCCGTTACGAGAAGGTAACCCTCCGCTGCGGCGGTGAGCTGATGCCCGGAGCGTCCAACACGTTGAATGAGGCGAGTCGTGCTCTTCGGCGAGCCCACGAGGATGCAAGCGTCCAGCGCTCCGATATCAATACCGAGCTCGAGCGAAGAAGAGCAGGCAACCGCTTTCATTTCACCACTTTTCAGCCGCTCCTCGACGCTCAGCCGCACTTCTCTGGAAAGCGAGCTGTGGTGCGTCCCGATGCTCTCGGCTTCGAACATCTCCGAAAGTTTATAAGAAACACGCTCCGCCCCAGAGCGGGTGTTCGTGAAAATCAGTGTGGAGTGGTGCCTCTGCACGAGCTCTTTAATTGATTTATAGAGCGTTACGGTTTCCGTGGGGACAAACTCTACGTCAAAATCGTCCCGTATATCTTCAGGCGCTATTACCCTTATTTCCAACCTCTTTGCATAAGAGACGTCGGCAACTAGGCACTTCCGCGGCTTTCTCTCGGCGTCTAAGCCCATTAAAAACCTTGCAACCTCCTCAAGCGGCGAAATCGTGGCGCTCATCCCGACGCGCACGAACTCGCGCTCGCAGATGCTCTGGAGGCGTTCGAGCGTGATGCTGAGATGCGCACCCCGTTTACAGTCAGCAAGCTCGTGAATTTCATCCACGACCACGAACTCCAACTTCTTCAGATGCTCAACGAATTTAGGCGCGTTTAGAATGATGGCAGCGGTCTCCGGCGTAGTTATCAGGATGTGCGGCGGGCGTCTCAGCATGCTTTGACGCTCGCTCTGCGTGGTGTCGCCTGTGCGCACCGCCACCCTGATGTCGAGGACTATACTCTCCTCGGCAGCAAGTTTTTTTATCTCCTCGAGTGGTTTCTCAAGATTGCGTTTGATGTCGTTACCAAGCGCCTTCAGTGGGCTTATGTAAAGGCAGTAAACGTGGTCTTTTAGCTCGTTACGCTCGCTCAACTCACATAAATAATTAAGGATGCCAAGGAAACACGCCAGCGTCTTCCCGGTGCCAGTCGGCGCGCTGATCAGGATGTTTCTCTTTTTCATTATTTGCGGGATGGCGTAGCGTTGTGGCGGTGTGAAACGACGAAACGTCGAGCAGAACCAGCGAGCAACGTAAGGGCGCAATATTCCGTATATTTCCTCATCACTTGCAGCCTGCGCCACCTCCGCAAAGCTCACACCCTCGGCACCCACATCCCCCTTTTTCTCAAATTGGCATAAATGCTTTGCTCGCCACCGACGAAACTCTTTCAAGCACGCTGTGACAGAAGTCATTTGAGGTTTTGGATGAACTTTGACGCTTAGCAGAATAAATGAACGAATTAGACGTAATGAAAGAGGCGCAGGGAGCTCGAGGGTGTTTGATTTGAGAATTTTGTCTGAGAATTGGGCTTCTCCTCTTTTTAGATTCGAAGGTGATATATCCTACCTTATCAGAGGAAAATTTACAAAAACGTTAAAGACAAGTCGGGCGTCTACGAGGAATTTCCGGCTCAGCGGCGTAAGAATGCCTCGAGGACGGCGTTGAACCTTGCAGGCTGGTCCATCATGACGACGTGTTTCGCTTCCGGAATGACGTGCAGCTCCGCACTTTTAATGCGTTCTGCGAGTTGCTTGCTCATCCTTATTGGGGTCATTTTGTCCATTTCGCCTACGATGACGAGCGTTCGCTGCGTGATCTTCGGAAGCTCAGCCCGCAGGTCGAGGCGCGCTATATCTTTGAGAAGACGGTAAGCAGCGACCTTAGAAGTGCGGCGGGCATGTCCGAACGCCACCTTCTTCATCTGGCGGTCAGCTTTGTAGAACCTACGTCTCGTTGCGAAGTAGGCGACAAGCGTGAACGCGTGCTTGACAAAGAAACCCAGCATGGGGACGAAAATTTTTCTGAGACGCGTGTCCAGTGGTTTTGCGGAAGTCCCGACGAGCACGAGCTTTGCAACTCGTTCGGGATGTTGAAGCGTGAAGAGAAGCGCAACCATGCCACCCATCGAATGCCCGACGAGAATCACTTTTTCGAAGCCGAAGCTCTCAATTAAGGCTCTTAAGTCCTCTTTCAGGATGTGCAAGGATACGTTTTGCGACTTTTCGGAGACGCCATGCCCCCGCTGGTCGTATGCGATGACGTCGTAACTCTTGGAAAAGTGCTTGATCTGAGCGGTCCAAGCGGTGTGGTCCTCGGTCCAGCCGTGGATGAAAATTATCTTCTCAGCGTCCGCAGGTCCGGCACGCACGTAGAAGAGCCTTGCACCATTAACCTCTACGTACCCCCTACGTGTGGCAGCATCGCGGCTATCTATGGCGTCTTTGCGCTCCCGTTTACTCTGCTCATCTCGCATTTTAGCCATTTTCATCAATTCACAACTCTTCCCAAGTACAAGTTATGCTTCGTTTCGATGATTTTCACCTTAACAACGCTTCCTAATGGTATTTTCTCGGCGTTTATGAGGGTGATCGTGCGTTCACGAGCGACTGCCAACTTCTCGTTACGGAGCCAACCTTGGGCGACGACCTCTGCCTGCACGGTCTCAAAACGTTTAAACGACGTCGGAATGCTTTGTCGTCGTTCTATACCGAAGTCCTGTGGCGAGAGCACGAGCTTCGTGCCGAGTTTCATTTCGAGGTTGCGCAGCCACTCATAGAATTTCTTCCACGAAACAAGAGACACGCTCGACATCTTCCTTCCGAGCTTGTGCGCCTCATATTTCTGGATGCCAAGCGGCGGGCATCTACGTCCGGCGCCGACGCTACGAGCGAATTCCACGAGTTTCTGGATCTCGTCGTCGTTCACGCTCTTCAACCAGACAGGAGCGATTAAAAGGTCAGTCTTGCTCTCCGCCACAGCCTTTGCAACATCTAAAACTTTTGAAAGTTCATACTTCTCGGTGCCCGCCAGCATTTTTGCGAGCTGCTCATCAAAGGCATTTATTGAGAGGTTCATTCTCGAGAGTCCGGCGTCGCTTAGCTCTTTTATCTTCTCTTCGGTGAGGAGCGTGCCGTTCGTCTGCATTGAGATTACGGAAACGCCTTCTATTTCAGAAAGCCCTTGGATAAGCTCCACGAGCTTTGGATATAGCGTGGGCTCGCCGCAGCCATCGATGTGCAGTTCGAGGCGTTCGCCCTTGAAACGAGCTACAGAACGCACGAAGTCCAGCAGATAGTCGAGCGCAACCTCATAGCGGGCGACCCGCGTCTTCGAGCACGGACCCTCATCGACGGAGCAGAACGGACAGCAGAGGTTGCAGCCCGAAACCGGACGCACCTGTAGAAGATTCGTGCCTCTATCAATGACGCCGAAGCAGATGCAGCCGAGTAACGGAAGCTCAAAGTCGTAGCCGATTCGCACCGGCACTCTCTTTCCGGGCATCGCTGTCGCCGTTATATATTTTAGCTTCAGGGCATTTAGTAATCGTATCAGCGAAGATCAACAGCCACGACTCGTAGAGCCGGAGCAAGTAGTGGCGTCCGGCTTTGGGAATCTGTGGAGACCATGACTATTACATCTATGAGCCAAAAGCTTTAGATTGGAAGAAGCCGTAAAGCAAGCTTATTTGTGATAGTTATGCGGATAAAACATGCGAGGTTTAGGCAAGTTGGCTGCTGCGTGGGCAAAAATGAAAGAGCAACTTAACGGCTATGAGCTTGCAGAAAGTATAAAAAACGGCGAGGTTTCCAGCGAGGAGCTCGTCTTGAAGCTTTTGGAGCGCATTGAGCGCAGTGACTTAAATTGTTACATCACGGTTTGCAGCGACACCGCGCTCGAAGTCGCCCGCCGTGCCGATAGGGCGGTCCGTGAAAATGACAGAAAGGCTTTGCGCAAAAGGTTGCTTGGCGTGCCCGTCGCCGTCAAGGACTGCATCTCCACAAAGGGCATACAGACAACGTGCGCCTCCAAGATTCTCTGTGGCTATGTCCCGCCGTTCGACGCAACCGTCGTGCGAGCTTTGAAGGACGAAGGCGCCGTCATCCTCGGAAAGACGAACATGGACGAGTTTGCTATGGGCTCAACGACCGAGACAAGCTACTTCGGACCGACAAAGAACCCGCACGACAAGAGCCGAGTGCCCGGCGGCTCGTCAGGCGGGAGCGCCGCCGCCATTGCCGCCGGCGAGGCTGTCTTAGCCTTAGGGACAGATACCGGCGGCTCGATACGCTGTCCTGCAGCTTTTTGCGGCGTAGTCGGGCTCAAGCCAACTTATGGGCTTATCTCCCGCTACGGGCTTATTGCTTACGCAAACTCTCTTGAGCAAATAGGACCAATAACGCAAAGCGTGCTCGACGCCGCCCTTTTACTCGATGCGATTGCCGTCGAAGACCGGAAGGACGCAACGCAGGTCAAGGGCGTTCGCCGCTCCTTCTTCGAGGAGCTTCGCACGCTTGCGGCGTCATGGAAAAATGAGGGCATCGCCGAGCTTAAGGACTTGCGAGTGGGCGTGCCTCGTGAGTTCGTCGAGGGCTTGGATGTCGGCGTCGAGAAGAATTTCTGGGCGGCAGTAGAGCGTCTCCGAGAGCTTGGAGCGGACGTTGGTGAGACTTCTTTCAAGAGCATGCGATTTGCGCTCGCCGCTTACTACGTGATTGCGATGTCAGAGGCTTCCTCGAACCTTGCAAGATATGATGGGCTGCGCTACGGACTCCGGCTCGAAAAGGACGAGGACTGGCACACCACTTTTTCGAAAATAAGGGGCAAAGGCTTCGGCGAGGAGGTGAAGCGCCGCATCATCCTCGGCACGTTCGCACTCTCCGCCGGCTATTACGGCCGCTATTATCTGAAAGCGTTGAAGGTGCGGACGCTCGTGCGTCGTGATTTTGAGGAGGCATTCAAGCGTTTCGATGTGCTTGCAACGCCAACAATGCCTTTCGTTGCATTCAAGCTTGGCGAGAGAATCAAAGACCCGCTCTCGCTCTACCTTGCGGACGTGAACACCGTCCCAATAAACCTCGCTGGCATTTCTTCGATTTCAGTGCCGTGTGGGCGTTTCGGCGGGCTGCCCGTTGGGCTTCAGCTCATAAGCAGCCACTTCGACGAAGCCACCATTCTAAAGGCAGCGCTGGCGTTTGAAATGGCTGCTGGGAAAGTTTATATATAAGCGAGATTCAACTTCCCTACGGGCTGTGAGGGTCTTGTTACGCCCATGGCTCAAGAGATAGGAGGTGAGAGCATGAAAAAAGTAATAATATTTACCGCTGCTGTTTTTGTGGTTTTAGCGATATCAGTTTTTGCGGCGAACGCTCTTGTGAAAGCCGATATTAACAGGAATGCCGCTACAGGGAAGACCTATGCGGCTTTCACGCCTGAAGGAAAGCCGGGAGCTCTTGCAGTTGCGTGGATTTTAGGTCCGCCGACAAGTTACGACATAACGCTAAACATAAAGAACTTGGCAAGTGGCAAGAAGATACGGTTTGTAGAGCTGAACCCTTTGCTTGCTGAGACTGCAGATGGTAGGGAACTGATCATAGACGCTGATGGAGTATTTAGCGTAGTCACACCGCCCGGTGGCAGCGCAACTGTTTTGTATCCGACGAACACGGCACTGCCCGGCGCGATGGTCGAGTTTACTAACTTCGACTACAATGAGGTAGCATCTTTCAGCCTCGACCCCGACACCTTCGACGACCCCGCTTACGGTGCGACTGTGAGCGAGATGCAGGGTTGCTTAATAAAGGTCTGGTTTGAGGATGGAGAGACTGCGGGCATCGGCATACTCAAGCCGCACCCCGCGGGTCACCAAGTGGCTTTCATCGTGCCGATGGGAAGGTAACCTTTACTTTTCTATTTTTTATCTCTAATTCTGTCCCTTAAAAATACTCAAGCCGCCCGTCGGCGTGGATTCTTGCAAACGTCCGCCTTAAAGCCCAGCATGAGAGGCTGACGGCAACGGGTAAGCTCGCAACGTGGCAATCCGCCGTTTTTACGTGAACATCGAGCGCCGTTGTTCTCCCACCCAAACCCATTGGTCCAATACCTGTCTCATTAATTTCAGCAAGTAGCTCCTCCTCAAGCTTCGCAAGCGTCTCGTCCTCGTTCCTCTCGCCGATACGCCGTAGTAACACTCGTCTTGCAAGCTTAAAAGCGTCAGCGACGCCGCAGCCACCGATACCCACGCCCACGACCACGGGCGGACAGGGTTTGCCGCCTGCGTTTAGAACGGTCTCAAGCACGAACTCTTTTATACGACGGCTCGTCGTCTCTGCATCCGCAGGCGTAAGCATTCTGAAGGCGCTGGTGTTCTCGGCGCCGCCGCCACGCAGCAGCACCGCAAGTTCCACGCAGCTGCCATCCGTAAGTTCAAACTCCAGACACGGCACACCTTCGCCGACATTCCCATTTCGGCTGAGTCTTGTCAGTGGCTCTACGGCGTTCGCCCGCAACGGTATCTCGTCGGTGGCGACGCTCACACCTTCGAGAATTCCGTCACGCAGCGTCCAGAAAACGTCGCCGCCCGCCGCCTCGTAGAACCCACGCCCAACGCTCACGTAAACCGTCGGTAGCCCCGTGTCTTGACAAAGAGGTCTTAGTTTCTGCCGTGCGATGTTGAAGTTTCTTATGATGTTTTCAAGCTGGAGTCTTGCAATTTTATCGTTTTCCTCGTTGTAAGCCCAGACTAACGCCGCCCGCACGTCACTTGGCAAGCTAACCGCCGCCCGCCGCAAAAGCATGACCGTAATGTTCCTTACGAATTCTTTTGTTAACATCCTGCTTGTTCAAAGTAGAGCTGCGAATTTTTATAACTTTGGATTCGGCAAGCCTGCCCCGCCCAAGGCACCATACCCCTCTCCAATGGCGTTAATACCTTTTAACTCCTAAGCCGCCTTTACCAGGCCTTTTCGCTTGACTTCGAGGGCTAAAATTTCTTCAACTTCTCCACCTTCTTTTGAAAACTTGCTCAGGAACTCCCAGGAGCTGCCATGCTTTTCGAGTCTCAGCCTCGCTTGTAGCAACCGCCTTCACCTTACCTTTTTGCAACACAACTTAAATCTGAGTGAAGCGATGCATGCCAACTTTAAGCCGCCGTGGCAACTTAGCCTTAACCTTCGCCTCCTGCCCCGTAACGCACCTTCACGGCGGCGCCGTGCTTGAACGTCAGCATTTCGGCGGCGGAGAGCAGCGCCTTCCCGGTGCCGAGAAGCGTGTCGTTTTCGTCCACGAGGATGACCTCGTCGCCTGCCCGGATTTCAGGGTCGACATCGACGACGTGCTTTGCAAACGCCGTCTTGCCTCTTCTCACGAACGGCGCGCTCTCCTTGCTCATCACGACTCGAAGCCTCGGCGGCTCGAAGCGTGCGAGGAGGCGGCGGGCGCCCTCAGGACTCAACGTCATCAGCCCGTCGTTTGCTCTGACGGTTACGAGCCTCCACCCGTTTTTCAAGACTTGCGCAACCCGTCCCCTCCTCGAAAACAGGAACTCTACGTCGTCATTAAAAAGAACACCGCCCGCATCTTGCCCAAACTGATAATCAGCTATCGTTCTAACTTTTCTCAAGAGCTCCCTCCTGCTCTTATGCTTATCTATCATCTCAGTCAAGCTCGATGATGTCGAGTTGCGTCAGCCGCTCCGCAATAATTTTCAGCACCGACTGCAAGTTACCTCTGTTGTCAAAAGTTTCAACAAACTTTTCAAGCTCGCCTCTTGATGCTTCTTTCAGCTCAGCTGCCAACCTTATCATGTTGTTCACCGCGCGCGTCAGGTCGTCAACGACCGTCACAGTCGCCGCCCTCGCCGTCCGCGAAAGCGGGTTTAGGTCTATCGCAATCACCCTCTTCCCCATCCTCACAAGGGCCTCGCAGCGGTCACCGTCCTCGAGCGGCGTCAGGACGACGTCCGCGCTGTAAATGCCACGCCTCGTCGCCTTTGCCCGTGCATGCTCCAGTCCCGGGATCAGAGCGTCAGGCTTGTCCCCTAGCACCTTCTCTTCAGGGGCGCCGTGCCTTAGCAAATGCTCCTTTATCCTACGAACCCGCTCTTCTGTTCTGTAAAAAATGTTTATCTCAAGAGGGGCGTCTAAAAATCTACTCAGCTCTACGATCCCCGAAGGGACGAGTGCTGCGACGTTCCCATTCACTGAGAGCACCGGACGCTCCGCCAGCAGCAGCATCGCAACTGCCGTTTTCGTAGCGTTTAACGCTGGCGGCAACGTCCGCTCCCCGATGAGGTAGTCAAAAGCCTCGCCTCGTCCGTGCGCAATGAGCCCCTGAAAGCTCGTTATCCCCGCACGCACGCCTTCCGCCAGCTTCTCCCGCTTTATCAGCGACTCATATCTTGGATGGCTCTTCGGCACCTGGAACATCTTACCACCACAGAAAGAGAGTGCGCCGGCCGGGATTCGAACCCGGGTTGGTGCCTTGGCAAGGCACAGTGATAACCGCTACACTACCGGCGCGTCTCCTTCAATCCATTTGCTGAGGTTATAAAAAAGTGTGCCGTCAGCTTCGTCTGGCTGTTAAAAAATTCCAAAATTGAAAAGCGGAGGGAGCCAGTTAACGCCACAGCGGTCGTCAAAATCAGAGAGATGACAGGAACAACAAAGTCCCGGAGTCATGCTCGAAATTCCCAGCCCTCTCTCCTTACAGCAGGGCATCGCCGCTATATCTATGTCGGTCTTTGAGTTCCTGCTGCTTCCCGGCGTTCCAACCGCTTACCGCCTGTAAATACCCCGTAATCCTCGAAATAACCTCAACTGCATGGTTTTTACAGTCGGGGCAGATGTAGTTGCCGCAAACCGGGCACATCTCTGTGCGCTCTACAGTCCTCCTACACGGAGCGCCGTGCCACAACGCCCACTTCTGCACCGGACACTCCCACGCCGGTATGTCCTCGGGCTTGAGTCCATATTCTTCTCTGAGCCGCACCGCACGCTCACAAAACTCCTCAAATGGCAGCCCCAAAGAGTTATCAACCATTCTCACAACATCCTCCACACTCATCCCTCCTACTTTCCAGATTCTCGATTCTCTGCTTCATCCATTCCAAGCGCACTGCCACGGCGTCCAGTTGCATTTTTATGGCATCCAACTCGCTTGCCGAGACGGCTGCTGCCACTCTTATCGCCCCTTGCGGGCACGCTCTTGCGCACGCGCCACACCCTATGCATCGTTCCGACAGAACGTCAGCCTTCCCCCCAACAATCCGAATGGCATTGAAAACGCACGCCTCTGTGCACTTTCCGCACCCTACGCACCGCTCTTTGTCAACTATAGCTCTCGGCATCATGGAGGGAATTTGAAAGGGCGGCGCTTGGGCAACACTTGAAATGCCCGGTAATCCCACATCGGTAGCACTCCCTCCGCCCGCTCCTCTGCGCCACCTCCTACCTACCCCTCTTACGACTATAAACACGTTTGGGTATTCGCCATACTGTTTAATTAAATTTTCGGAAAAATGCTTAATGAACGTAAAGTGGGTGGGAGAATGGACGAGCTGGACAAGAAAATATTAAGGGTGCTCCAAAGGGATGCGAGGCTCTCGTTCACGAAAATCGCAGAAG